>VBDL01000157.1 GCA_005884255.1 Betaproteobacteria bacterium
CGCGCAGCGAGGTGTCGCGCACGGGCAGCCCGCAGCGCATGACGCGCATCGAGCTGCTGCGCTGCGCGGCGCATGTGGCCAGCCTTGTCTTCGAAGCGTGCCCAGGCTACGAAAGGCTCCAGGCCGATGCCGATGCGCCGGAGCGCGCCTATGCCCAATATCTGGCCGGGCGCGCGCAAGCGCCCGACATCGATTTGCTTCCGGCCGTGCAGCGCGGCGTGGCGCGTGGTGGTCCCGCCGCATTGCGCGAGGTGGCGGACCCGCTGTCGCGCCTGGTCGCTGCCGCCGTCCTGTTCCAGCAAGGGCGGGCGGATCCCACGACCATCGCGCTGGCAGTGGACACCGCGTCGGCGCAAGGTTGGCGCCGCCCGCTGCTCGCGTGGTTGAACGTGCAGCTCGCGCGCGCCGAGCGCGCCGGCGACACGAGCGAGGCCGAGCGCTTGCGCCGCCGCATCGCGCTCGCCCAAGGTCTCGGGGAGTGACGCTGTGAGGAATGTCCTGCGCCTGGGATAGGCGCCGTCCTACACGCGCGCTCGAACGGCGCGCCGTCCCGCACGATCGAACCAGCGGAGCCACAACCTGGAGGTCTTGCATGAAGACGACGTGGAATCTCGTGACCGTCAGCGCCGCCACGGCGATGCTGGCCGCGTGCTCGCACACCGTAACGCAGCGCGAGGTCGTGCATGAGCAGCCGGTGGTGCAGCCGCAGGTGGTCGAACGGGTCACCGTGGTGCAGCCACCGCCGGTGATGCAGGAGCCGGTGCCGGCCGTTACCGCGATGCCGTATCCCAGCGCGCGCTGGGTGCCGGGCTACTGGAACTGGTCGGGCAATGAGTGGGTGTGGGTGAAGGGCCGCTGGTACTGACTCTTATCCCCGGTCAACGCGCGCAGGCCGCAGAGCAGCCGCTCGAGGTCTGCGCGCGTCGTATGCAGCGCCGGCGTCACGCGTACGCAGTCGCCCGCGGCGGGGCCGGTGCGGCGCACGGTGTAGACGCCGTGCTGCTTCAGTAGCGTGCTGACGATGGCGTCGTTGTCGGCGGCGCTGGTGTGTCCGCGCAAGCGGAATGCGGTGATGCCGGCGACCATCGTCGCATCGTCCGGTGTCAGGACGTCAATGTTCGGCAGCATGCGCGCCTCGCGCACCCAGTGGTCGCGCAGCGCGCGCAGGCGCAGCTCCTTCGTGCGCGCGCCGATGCGCTCGTGCAGTTGCAGCGCGGCGGGCAGCGTCAGCCACGCGGCAAAGTTCGGCGAGCCGGTGTAGATGCGCGAGCGGATGTCGTCGGCGGGGAACTCGAGGTTGCCGAACCAGGGACCGATGTGCGGCACGCTGCCGCGGCGGATGTAGAGGCAGCCGCAGCCGAGGGGCGCGCCGATCCACTTGTGCAGATTGAAGGCGATGCAGGGCGCGTCGAGGTCGGCCGCATCGAAATCGATCTGTCCCCACGAGTGCGCGGCGTCGACGATGACCTCCGCGCCGGCATCGCGCGCCAGTGCGGCGATCTCGCGCACCGGCATCACCAGGCCCGTGCAGTGGCTCAGGTGCGTGAGCAGCACCAGCCGCGTGCGCGGATGCCGCTGCAGCATCTGAGCGTAGGTGTCGAGCACGCTGTCGTGCGTCGCCGGTTCGGGAATCGTCAGGCGCACCGGCAGCACGCCACGCCGCTCGCGCAGCCACTCCATCGCGTGGCGCATCATCGGGTAATCGAGATCGCTATAGAGCACCGTATCGCCCGGCTGCAATCGCTTGTAGCCACCGATCTCGTCGCTGGCTACGTCGGCACCCGGCGAGGGCAGGGCCTTCAACGCATCGTCGAAGGCGGGCAGGCGGACATCGAGTTCGGCTTCGCTCATGGCGCTGCAGTCTAGCGATAGCGCCGTTCGCTCAGCGGCGCCGCGGCGATGCGCTCGATCTCGCCGCGCCCGAGCCCCAGGTCGCTCAGGTCGCGAGCGCTCATCTCGCGCAGCAGCTGCAGGTCTTGCGCGCGCCGGCGATGCGCTTGCCACGCATCGCACAGCGCGGCCCAGGCGCGGTCGATGAGGCTGCGCGCGGCCGTGCGCGATGGGGCTTCGAGAGATTCAGCATGCATTGCGCCATCGTCGACGCCGGCGCAAGATTGGTAAAGTTGAATCTACTGACACCTTCATTCAGGAATGCTGATGCGAAGCCTGAACCTCGACCAGCTGCAAACGCTCGTGGCCATCGCCGACCTGGGCACCTTTGCCGCGGCATCGCGCGCGCTGCACCTCGCGCCGCCCACGGTGAGCCTGCACATCAGCGAGCTGGAGTCGCGCCTCGGGGTGCGGCTGCTGCAGCGCAACCCGCGGCGCGCGCTGCCCACCGCGGCCGGCGCCGCGCTGATCGAGCGCGCGCGGCGCCTGCTGAAGGACGCCGACGATGCCAGCGAGCAGGTGCAGCGCATCGCCGCGGGGCGGGAAGGCAAGGTGCGCCTGGGCACATCGACCGGCGTCATCGTGCACCTGCTGCCCGAGGTGCTGCAGGCGCTGGCGCACGACCGCCCGGGCATCGATGTGGAGCTGGCGATCATCACCTCGGCTGAGACGATGGCGCGGCTGGAGGCCGGCACGCTGGACGTGGGCATCGTCGCGCTGCCGCAGGCGCCGCGCTCCGGCCTGGTGGTGGCGCCGTGGCGCAACGACACGATGATGGCCTTCCTGCCGCCGCAGTGGACGGCGCCCAAGCTCGTCACGCCGCAGTGGCTGGCGGCGCGCCCGCTGATCGGCAACGACGCGACCACGCTGATGCACCGGCTGGTCAGCGAATGGTTCGCGCACGCCGGGCTGCAGCCGCGCACGCGCATCGAGCTCAACTACGCGGCAGCCATCAAGAGCCTCGTCGTCGCCGGCTATGGCGCCGCCGTGCTGCCGCTGGAGCGGCCCGACGACCCGCAGCATGAGGGCCTGCAGCTGCGCGCCTTGCGGCCGCGCCTGACGCGGCGCCTGGGCATCGCCCACCGCAGCGGCGGGCACGCGAGCGCCGCGGCGTACGAGGTGGTGAAGGCGCTGCGGCAGTTCGCGCAGGCGCCGGCGTGAGGGCCCTGCGGCCTCAGTCCCGGCGCCGGGCCGCCCCAAGCCGGGACTGAACCCCCACGGGGGGTGGCGCGGTACTCCGCGCCGGGGGCGAACACTTTAGGGCGCCGTGTAGACCAGATAGTGCAGCTGGTTCTCCCACACCTTGTCGCTCTCCGCGCTCTGCGACATCGTGCCGCACAGCGGGTACCAGCCGAAGCCCGCGTCGGCCACCGGGCTGCCGTTGGGGAACAGCGTGGTGTTGTTCAGCTGCTTGGCCAGGTCCAGCGGATCGAACTCGGGCGGGATCGCCGCGCGGTTGATGTTGGTGATGTTCGTGCACACGTGCTGGCGGTTGAAGTCCTCCACGTGCGTCACGGTGTCGCCCTTGTTGACTTCCTTCCAGTGCACCTCGAACACATTGCACGCCACCTCGCGCGCCTGGAACGAGATCTTCTCGCCGAAGGCCGGCCCCCGCGTGTAGGGCGCGGGGTAGGGCGCCTCTTTCACGTACGCCACCTCGGGGTTGTTCTGCCGCGGGTACGAGAAGGTCATCGTGCCCTGGGTGATCGGGCCCATGAAGCCGTCGCTCGGTACCGACGCGAAGCTGTTGAACTTCAGCCGAAACCTGAACGGCGATGACGCGCCGCCGGTCATCGCGGTGAAGTCGACGATGTTCACCTTGCCGTTGCCGACCCAGGACTCGAAGCTGCTGCATGCCTGCGTGGCGGGCGCTTCCGTTGCGCTGGCGCCGCCGCAGGCGCTGAGTTGTGCGCAGGTGATCGCGCACAGCACGATCGTGATCAGGGATCTCAGGCTCATCGAAGTCTCCTCGTTGTGGTGGGTTCAGGATTTGCGGTTCAGCTCGAGCTGCACCTTCAGCTCGACCTCGTCATCGATGACGCCGAGGTATTTGTCCATGCCGAAATCGCTGCGCTTGACGTGCGCGGTGGCGACGAAGCCGACACCCGGCACCTTCAGGAACGGGTTGGTGATGCGGTTGGTCAGCGTGGCCGCGAACTCCACCGGCAGCGACTTGCCGCGCAGCGTCAGCTCGCCCG
>VBDL01000845.1:0-488 GCA_005884255.1 Betaproteobacteria bacterium
GACCCTCCTTGTAGCTGATCTTGCACATCTGCTCGATGCGGCAGACCTTCACGCGCTTGAGGTTCTCCTGCACCACCACCTGCTTGGTAACGAGCTTCTCGTCGATCTCGTCATACCAGACCTCCACCTCCATGCGGCGGTTCTGGGCACGCCCCACTTCGGTCGCGTTGGAGGCGACCGGCTGGCGTTCGCCCCGGCCTTCGTAGGTGACCGACTCGGGCGGCAGGCCGAGCGTCTTCTGGAAGAACTCGGCCGCCACGCCGGCGCGCTCGCGCGAGAGGCCGTCGTTGTCCACGTACTGGATGCGGGTCTCGCCGAAGAGCTGCACGTTGTCGGTGTGGCCCACGAGGTGCAGGCGCACGTTCTTGCGATCCTTCATGCCGTCGAGGATCTTGCGCACCTTCTCGACGTACTCCTTCGAGATGTCCGCCTTGCCCGACTCGAAATGGATCGGCGGCAGCAGGTTCTGCACCTTGATGGTCCGCACG
>VBDL01000845.1:580-1817 GCA_005884255.1 Betaproteobacteria bacterium
AGGGAGCTGCTTCTCGACGGTCTGGCCGAGCGACGGCGTCGTGAGGATCTTCTGCGTGCCCGGCTTCACGGGCTGGTTCTCGTCCGCGGCCACCTGGGCCATCACCGCGGCCGGCACCAGCAGACAGAGCGCGAAATGATTGAATGTTCTTGGCATTTCTGTTCTCGACCCGCTCAGCGAGGAGCCCCCGTTCGCCAGAAGACCTCGGTCTCCACGGTCAGGTCGTATGGGCCGCCCTCGCGCTTCCAGGTCGTTGCGATCTCGCGCTTGAGAGCCTCGAGCCGCTGCTTGACCAGGTTCTCGCTCTCGGTCTCGGCGAGATAGGACAGCCGCAGCACGGACGTCGCCTTCTTCAGCTCGCCCTGCAGCAGCTTCATGCGCTGCTTCCACTGGATGCGCATCTCGACCGTGCCGGGCTCGAACACGCCATCGGCCACGTCGAGCTTGACCACGCGGTGAATGGCGGCGCCGAAGTTGAACTTGATCATCTTGCCGCGCGTGGCGCGCTGCACGCGCGGGTTCTCGGTGGTGACGCGGTAGCCCGTGGGCAGTGAGCGGTCGTCGAGCTTGATGATGAAGTTGGAACCCCGATCCGGATCGGGCACCACCGCGCAGGTCAGGTGGAAGCGGCCATACGCATCGGTCGTCACGATCAGGCCGCGGGCCGTCACGAGGCGCACGCCGGGCAGGCCGGGCTCTCCCTCGTCCTGGTAGCCGTTCATGTTGACGTCGTCGAACACCTTGCCGATGACGTCGGAGCAATCGAGCGTGGGGTCGGCCACCACGCGCACCGTCGCCGTGGCTTCGCCCGAGGCGGCGGTGTCGAGCTGCGGCGCGAAGACCTGCGCCCGGTTGACGTACTGGCCTTCGCTGACGCCCGAGCCGATGATCAGCATCAGCTGGATCACGCGCTTCGTGTTGGTGACGAGCTGCAGGTTGCTCCAGGTGAGCTGGTTGCCCACCGCGGTCGGCTCGATGGCTTGGCCGTCGATGCGGCCCGACCCCGGCACGTACTTGAAACCGGCCGGGAAGGTGTCGACCACGCTGAGCCGCGTGAGCGTCACCGGCATCGTGTTGGTGACGGTGATGGTGTACGGCACCAGCTGCCCGCGTGTGACGTTCTGCAGCGCCGCCACCTTGGTGATGGTCACGGCGTTGGCCAGGCGCGGGTCGATCGCGATGTGGTTGTTGTAGATCTGGCTCGTGCCCGGCATGCCGCTGTTGTTGAGCGTCAGGT
>VBDL01000158.1 GCA_005884255.1 Betaproteobacteria bacterium
ATACGTGTACGCGGGCCGGCCATCTTGCGCCAAGTGGCTGGCGGGGTTGCGCGTCAGCCAATTCCCGCAAGACCCCCGCCACGGGGGCTGGCACCTTCCCATCTGCAACCGCCAATGACCTGGAGCCGTCCGCGATGCCCGAGCTCGAATCTTCCCTGCCCGACCCCCCGACACCGCTGCAGATCAACCTCGTCGAACGGGTGTGCGTCGGCGACATCGTCGCGCGCACCGCCGACGTCCACCCGCTCGCGGTGGCCCTGGTCGACGGCCTGCGGCGCATCACGTATGCGGAACTCGACGCACAGGTGACCCGGCTGGGCCATGCGCTGCTGAGGCTCGGGCTGCAGCCGCAGGACGTGGTGGCGGTGATGGCACGCAACTGCGCGGAGCTGCTCGTGACCTATTTCGCCTGCGCGCGCGCCGGGCTGGTGTGCGCGCCGGTGAACCTCGCCCTGAGGCCGAACGAGATCGCCTGGTGCCTGCGCGACGCATCAGCCCGCGTGCTCATCGCCGAGCGGGCGCTGGGCACCCAGGCCGACAGCGTGCTCGCCGAGCCGCTGCCCGAAGGGCTGCACCGCTACTGGATCGCCCCGCTGGACGAGACGAACGCGCCCGACAGCTTCGAGGCCCTCGTTGCTCAGGGCAGCATGGAGCCGCTCGAAGTCGTGGTGAAGGACCGCGACCCGGTGCAGCTGCTGTACACGAGCGGCACGACCGCGCAGCCCAAGGGCGTGCTGACCAGCCACCTCGCGGTGACCATGGCGGCCCTGTCCAACGCCATCGCGCACCAGTGCACGCCCGGTTTCACGGCGCTCGTCGGGCTGCCGCTGTTCCACTGCGCCATGCTCAACTCGATCGTCATGCCCTTGATGGTGACCGGCGGCCGTGCGGTGCTGACGCATGGCTTCGATCCGCAGCGCGATGCCGGGCTGATCGATACCGAGGGCGTCAACATGACGGTGCTGCTGCCCGTCATGTATGGCCAGCTGTTGAACGACCCGCAGATCAAGGACCGCCGCTTCCCGTCGATGCGCCGCGCCATCTACGCGATGGCCGCGATGCCGGAGGAACGCCTGCGCGCGATCCACGCGATGTTCCCGAACGCCGACGTGGTGCTCGGCTCGGGGCAGACGGAGTTCACGCCGGCCACCTGCATGCAGCGCCCCGACCACCAGTGGAGCAAGGCCGCCACCTGGGGCACCGCCGCCGCGATGACGCGGGTGGCGGTCATGGACGAGCATGGCCGCCTGCTGCCGCGCGGCGAGACGGGCGAGCTCGTCTATCGCGGCCCGCAGGTGATGAACGGCTACCTGAACCAGCCGGACGCCAGCCGGCAATCGTTTCGCCACGGCTGGTTCCACAGCGGCGACGTGGCCCACATCGACGAGGACGGCGCGATCTGGTTCAAGGACCGCTACAAGGACGTCATCAAGACTGGCGGCGAGAACGTCGCCTCGATGGAGGTGGAACGTTGCCTGCTGGAACATCCCGACGTCGCCGATGCAGTAGTCGTCGGCGCGCCGCACGAGCGCTGGGGCGAAGCGATCACCGGTGTGGTTGTCGTGCGGCCGGGCGCCGCCGTCGATGAGGAGCAGTTGCTGCTGCATTGCCGCGGGCGCCTGGCCGGATTCAAGGTGCCCAAGCGCATCGTCTTCGTCAGCGAGTTTGCGCGCACCGGGACCGGCAAGGTCCAGAAGCACGTGATGCGCGCGCAGCTGAGCAACCTCTATTCGACATGACACGCATGCAAACCGACCGCGTGATCCATCCCGCCATTCCCGCCGACCGCATCGTTCCACCCGACCGGCTGGTGGGTGACATCCTGCGCCGCCACGCCGCCGCGCGACCCGACGGTCTCGCCTGGGTCACGCCCACGAGCCGGTGGACATTCGCGCAAGCCGATGCCGCGGCGAACCGCATCGCCCAGGGGCTGGCATCGCTCGGCATCGCGCGCGGCGACCGCGTGGCCTGCCTCACGCGCCATGGCGCGGAGTGCACGTTGCTGATGCTGGCTGCCAGCCGCATCGGCGCGGTGTGCGCGCCGCTCAACTGGCGCCTGGCGGGGCCGGAGGTGGAGTACGTCGTCGCCCATTCGGAAGCGCGCTTCGTGATGGTCGATCACGAGTTCCTGCCGGCACTGCAAGGCCGGAAGCTGCCGCTCGTGCAGCACACGGTGCTGACCGACGGCCCGAACGGCGGACTGGAGGGCGTTCACGATTGGCTCGCCCGCTTCGATGCCGTCGATCCACGGCGCGATGCCGCGCCGGACGATGCCGCCCTGCAGCTCTATTCTTCCGGCACCACGGGCCTTCCCAAGGGCGTGGAGATCTCGCATCGCGGCCTGCTGATGGCATGCAAGGCATACGCCATCGTGTGCCGGATCGACGCGGACACGGTGATGCTCAATGCGCTGCCCTCGTTCCACATCGCCGGCGTCGAGAACACGCTCACGACGCTGATCGAGGGCGGCCGCACGCTGCACCATCCGGCGTTCGATCCCCAGGCGGTGATCGAGGCGATTGCCACAGACCGCGTGTCGCACATCTTCCTGGTCCCGGCCATGATGCAGTTCGTGCTGCAGCACCCGGCGGCGGCGGATGCCGACTTCAGCTCACTGCGCATGGTGTCCTACGGCGGCTCGCCGATCGCCGAGAGCCTGCTTGCCGAGGCGCAGCAGCGGTTCGGCTGCGGCCTGCTGCAGACCTACGGCATGACCGAAGCCACCGGCCCGATGACCTGGCTGCTGCCCGAGGACCACGACCCGAACGGACCGCGAGCCTACTTGCTGCGCTCCGCGGGCACGCCGTCGCCCGGGGTGGAGGTGCGCGTCGTGGATCCGTTGAGCGGCCAGGACTGCGTCGACGACCAGGTGGGCGAGATGTGGGTCCGCACGCTGACCAACATGCGCGGCTACTGGCGCAACCCTGATGCGACCACCGCCGCATTTCCGGAGGGCCGCGACGAGCGCGGGGGTTGGATGCGCACGGGCGACGCCGGCTACCGCCGCGACGGCTTCCTGTACATCCACGACCGGCTGAAGGACATGATCATCTCGGGCGGCGAGAACATCTACCCCGCGGAGATCGAGAACGTGCTCGCCGCGCACCCGGCGGTCGGCGAATGCGCCGTGATCGGCGTGCCCGACGAGCGCTGGGGCGAGGCCGTGAAGGCCTGCGTGGTCCTGCGCCCCGGCATGTCGGCGGAGGCGGCCGGGATCATCGCGTGGCTGCGCGAGCGCCTCGCGCACTACAAATGCCCGAAGACGGTGGACTTCGTCCAGGCGCTGCCGCGCAACCCGAGCGGCAAGCTGCTCAAGCGCGTGCTGCGCCAGCCGTACTGGGAAGACCGGCAACGCCAGATCGGCTGAACCCCATTTGCGAAGGACTGCAATGAACGACACGAAACAAGCCTCGCGCGTGGTGCGCATCGGCGGCGCCTCGGGCTTCTGGGGCGACAGCATGGTGGGCGCGCCGCAGCTCGTGAGCTCGGGCCTCATCGACTACCTGGTGTTCGACTACCTGGCCGAGACCACGATGGCGATCCTCGCCGCGACGCGCGCGAAGAAGCCGGAGCTGGGCTACGCGACCGACTTCGTCGACACCGCGATGAAGCAGGTGTTGCCGCAGGTCATGCAGCGCGGCATCAAGGTGATCGCCAACGCCGGCGGAATCAACCCGCGCGGTTGCGCGGCGGCGCTGAAGGCGTTGGCCGACACCATGGGGCTGGCGCCGCGCATCGCGGTGGTCGAGGGTGACGACGTGAGCGCCCAGATGGCCGAGCTGCGTGCGAGCGGCACCCACGACATGTTCACCGGCGAGCCTCTGCCCGCCGAGGTGCTCAGCGCCAACGCCTACCTCGGCGCGCTGCCCGTGGCGCGGGCGCTGGCGGCCGGCGCCGATATCGTGATCACCGGCCGCTGCGTGGACAGTGCGGTGACGCTCGGCGCGCTCATCCACGAGTTCGGCTGGTCGGCCACGGACTACGACCGCCTGGCGGGCGGCAGCCTGGCTGGGCACATCATCGAATGCGGGTGCCAGGCCACGGGTGGCCTTTTCACCGACTGGCAGCAGGTGCCCGACTGGGCCCACATCGGCTATCCGATCATCGACTGCGCAGCGGACGGCAGCTTCGAGGTCACGAAGGCGCCCGGCACCGGTGGGCTCATCCACCGCGCGTGCGTCGCCGAGCAGATGCTCTACGAGATCGGCGACCCGTCGGCCTACCTGCTGCCCGACGTGACCTGCGACTTCCGCGAAGTGCGCATCGAGCAGCTCGCCGACGACCGGGTGCGTGTCAGCGGCGCGCGCGGCCACGCGCCGACCGGCAGCTACAAGGTCTCCGCAACACAGCTCGACGGCTACCGCTGCGCCGGCATGATGGTGATCGTCGGCATCGACGCTGCCGCCAAGGCGCGGCGCACCGGCGAAGCGATCATCGAACGCACACGCGGGATCCTCGCCGCCTCCGGCCTGCCCGACTACACGGCGGCGCAGATCGAGCTGCTCGGCGCCGAGACGCTGTACGGCGCGAACGCACGCACCGGCGCTACACGCGAGGCGATGGTGCGCGTCGTCGTTGACCACCCGATGAAGAAGGCGCTGGACATCTTCGCGCGCGAGATCGCGCCGTCCGGCACCTCGTGGTCGCCCGGCACCACGATGCCGGCCGGCGGGCGGCCGTCACCTTCGCCGCTGATCAAGCCCCTCTCGTTCCTGCTCGACAAGCGGCGCGTGCCGGTGAGCGTGGGAATCGATTCGCAACGGCTGGACGTCGACATCCCGGCGCATGGCGGCGAGACGGCCGGCGCTCCGGTCGTGCCGCCGGCGGCGTGGATCGATCCCGCGGGCGAGCCCCTGGTCGACGTGCCGCTCGCGCGGCTGGCGTGGGCGCGCAGCGGCGACAAGGGCAACCTCTCGAACATCGGCCTGATCGCGCGGCGCAGCGAGTGGCTGCCGCTGATCTGGAGCCGCCTGACGCCGGACGTGGTGCAGCGCTACTTCGCTCATCTGGTCAACGGCCGCATCGAGCGCTACCACCTGCCGGGCATCGCCGGGATGAACCTTGTGCTTCATGATGCGCTCGCCGGCGGCGGCCCGGCATCGCCGCGCTTCGATCCGCTGGGCAAGGGGATGGGGCAAATGTTGCTGGATCTGGCCATCGCCGTGCCGGCGTCGATCGCCGCTCGACTGTGAGGACACGATCATGACGAGCGATACGACGACGACGTTAGGCGCGGCACTGAGCGAAGCCGCACATCGCTGGGGCGACGCTCCATTCATCCTGCATGGCGACGCGGTCACCTCCTACGCAGAGCTGGAGCACGCGTCCCGTCGCGCCGCCGCGGGGCTCATGCGGCTCGGCCTCGAACCTGGGGACCGCATCGGACTGCTCGCACCCAACCGCATCGAGTGGCTCATCCTGTTCTTCGCGGCCGGATGAGCCCGCGCTACCGCGAGAGCGAGCTCATCTACATGGTGCGCGACAGCGAAGTCAAGGCGGTGGCATCGATCACCGAGCACGAGGGCCACGACTTTGCCGCGATGTTCCAGCGGCTGGCGCCCGAACTGCCGACCTTGCGGCACCTGATCATGTTCCCTTCGGCCGCTGACACGACCACGCCCGCCGAGCGGCCCGAACTGCCGCACGTGCCCTACACGACACTGCTCGAGGGCGATGGCAACACCCCGGACGTCGAGCGCGCCGCAGCCCGTGTGACGCCAAGCGACTTGGCGATGGTGATCTACACCTCCGGCACCACCGGCCGTCCCAAAGGCGCCGGGCTCACCCATCGCTCGCTGCTTGCCTCCTCCCGCGCCCAGGCGGCGCACATGCGCATCGACGAGCATGACCTGCTGCCGCTGGCCACCCCGCTGAACCACGTCGGCGGCATCACTTGCGGCATCCTCA
>VBDL01000159.1 GCA_005884255.1 Betaproteobacteria bacterium
TCCGCTCGATTACTTCTTGATCCCGACGCGCGCAAACTTGTTGCGGAACTTCTCGACGCGGCCGCCGAGGCTGTCCACGCTCTTTTGCGTGCCGGTGTAGAACGGGTGCGTCTCGCTGGTGGTTTCCAGCTTGATCAGCGGCAACTCGCGGCCGTCGTCCATCTTCACGGTTTCCTTGCTCTGCACGCAGGAGCGCGTGACGAACTTGAAGCCGTTGGACAGGTCCACGAAGCACACTTCGCGGTAGTTCGGGTGGATGCCTTCTTTCATGGGGTCCTCGCTGTGCTCGTGCCGGGAGCCACGCCGCACCGTGCGACGCACTTTCCGGAAATGGCGGGAAAGCCAACTATTATAGCCCGGCCGCGGGCGGTCAGCCGCCGCGCCGCATCATGTCGAAGAAGTCCAGGTTGTTCTTCGTCGACTTCATCTTGTCGAGGATGAACTCCATTGCCTCAATCTCGTCCATCGGATAGAGCAGCTTGCGCAGGATCCACGTCTTTTGCAGGATCTCGGGCTTGAGCAGCAGCTCTTCGCGCCGTGTGCCGCTCTTGTTGATGAGGATGGACGGGTACACCCGCTTCTCGGCCATGCGCCGATCAAGGTGGATTTCGCAGTTGCCGGTGCCCTTGAATTCCTCGTAGATCACTTCATCCATGCGGCTGCCGGTGTCGATCAGCGCGGTGCCGATGATGGTCAGCGAGCCGCCTTCCTCGACGTTGCGCGCCGCGCCGAAGAAGCGCTTCGGGCGCTGCAGCGCATTGGCGTCGACGCCGCCGGTGAGCACCTTGCCGGAGGAGGGCAGCACGTTGTTGTAGGCGCGGGCCAGGCGGGTGATCGAGTCGAGCAGGATGACGACATCCTTCTTCAACTCCACCAGGCGCTTGGCGCGCTCGATCACCATCTCGGCCACCTGCACGTGGCGCGCAGCCGGCTCGTCGAAGGTGGAACTGATCACTTCGCCGCGCACGGTGCGCAGCATTTCGGTCACTTCCTCGGGCCGCTCGTCCACCAGCAGCACGATGAGGTGCGCGTCGGGATGGTTGGCAACGATGGCGTGCGCCAGGTGCTGCATCATCACCGTCTTGCCGGTCTTGGGCTGCGCGACGAGCAGCGCGCGCTGGCCTTTGCCGATCGGCGCGATGAGATCGATGATGCGGCTGGTGATGTTCTCTTCGGCCTTGATCTCGCGCTCGAGCCTGAACTGCTCCTTCGGGAACAGCGGCGTCAGGTTCTCGAACATGATCTTGTGCTTGTTCTCCTCGGGCGTCAGGCCGTTCACGCGGTCGACCTTCACCAGCGCGAAGTAGCGCTCGCCGTCCTTGGGCACGCGCACCTCGCCTTCGATCATGTCGCCGGTGTGCAGATTGAAGCGACGGATCTGGCTGGGGCTCAGGTAGATGTCGTCGGTCGACGCCATGTAGCTGGTGTCGGGCGAGCGCAGGAAGCCGAAGCCGTCGGGCAGCACCTCGAGCACGCCGTCACCGAACACCTGCTCGCCAGCCTTGGCGCGCTTCTTCATGATCGCGAACATCAGCTCCTGCTTGCGCAGGCGGCTGACGTTCTCGATCTCCAGCTCCTCGCCCATCTTGATGAGCTCGGAGACGTGCTGCGCTTTCAGTTCGGATAGATGCATGGAGAGGGTGCCTCTAGGAAGGCGTCATGGCCCGGAAACGGGCATCGCCCGCGCGTTGGAATCGCGCGACGTAAGGAACCGAGGAATTCTGGCGCCGAGCCCACGCGCCGTTCGGCGTGGTGGCAATCTGGAGCTGCGGGAACTGGCTTTTGGCGTCAGTGCCCGCAGCGTTTGAGGCGATTATAGATGGCCGTCGAGGAAGGCCGTCAACTGGGCTTTCGAAAGGGCGCCAACCTTCGTGGCGGCGAGCTGGCCATCTTTGAACAGCATCAGCGTCGGGATGCCGCGGATGCCGAACTTGGCGGGCACCTCGCGGTTCTCGTCGACATTCATTTTGGCGACCTGCAGGCGTTCGCCGTAGTCCTTCGATACCTCGTCGAGAAGGGGCGCAATCATTTTGCAGGGGCCGCACCATTCGGCCCAATAGTCGACGAGCACCGGCTTGCCGGACTTGGCGTCGGAGATGTGTTTGATCAATTCGCTGCTCATGGATGGTCCTCTCGCGGGCCTTGGAGCGGGGGTCCGCGGTCAAGGCACAATGATTCTGACACAAAGCTTTCTCACCGGTGCTCGTGGGGGAGACGGTGTTCCCTATGGCATCGATAGCAGATCGCGTGGTCCTTGATGTAGTGCAGCGCACGGGCTCGGCGTGGCCCGCGCTCGCGCTGCAGGCGCAGCAGTGGCTGGCTGAGCGCCACCTTCCGCTGCGCGAGGCCATCGTGCTGCTGCCGTTCGCGCAACTGCTGCCTCCGGCGCGGCGCGTCTTCGGCGTCGCCGATGGCTGGCAGCCGCAGATCGCCACGCCGCAGTCGCTGGCAGCAAGCCTGGGCCCGCCCGCGGTGCCGGCGCGCGCCCAGCTCAGCTTCGACGTGGCGGTGGATCGCCTGAGCGCAGCCCGCCTGTTGCGCGAGCGGCCCTGGGCCGCCGGTTGGGCTCGGCGCGATGCGCAGGCCTTCGAGCAGCGGGTCGCTGCACTGGTGGATGCGGCGCACGAGTTCGCGCGCGCCGCTGCGGCGCAATCACCGGCGCAGCGTGAGGCGTGGTGGACGCAGGCGCGGGCGCTGCTGGCGCCGCTCGGCGGGCCGGGTGGCAGCGAGCGGTTGCTGGCGCGGGTGGCGCTTGAATGGGCCGCCGTGTCGGCCGTGCCGTCGACGGATCGGCTCTTTGCCCTGCGCCCGTCGGCGTGGATCGCCGTGCGTTGCGGCGGCGCGAACCGTCTCGTCGACACGCTGTTGGCGCAGGCCGAATGCCCGACCTTGCTGCTCGACATGGATCCAGGGGATGTGGACCCGATCGCCGCTCTCGCCCCCGGTGCGGTGGCCAGCATGACCCTGTGCGATGGCGCGGAGGAGGAGGCACAGAGCGCCTGCGCGCTCATCCTCGCGGAGCTGTCGCAGCACAGCACCGCCGCCGCGCCGGTCGCGCTGATCGCGCAGGACCGCGTGCTGACGCGCCGCGTGCGCGCGCTGCTCGAACGCCGCGGCGTCGCGGTGAGTGACGAAACCGGTTGGAAGCTGTCGACGACGCGCGCGGCGGCGCACGTGATGGCGCTGCTGCGCGCTGCCACTCCGCAAGCGGGCAGCGATGCCGTGCTCGATTGGTTGAAGTGCGATGCGCTGGGCCGCAGCGCGCCCGATGCCCTGAACCGCATCGAGGCGCATTGGCGCCGCCACGCAGTGCGGCGACGCAGCGCGTTCGATGCCAATGCGCTCGGTCACGCCGCGCAAGCGCTGTGGGCGGCGGCGCAGCAGCGCTTGGACCCCCTGAGCGAGGCGCCGCGCCAGCCCCTGGCCGACTGGCTGGCCGCGTTGCGCGACAGCCTGTTTGCCGACGGCAACCGCGAAGCGCTCGAAGGCGATGCCGCGGGACGACAGGTGATCGCGGCGCTGCATCTGGCGCGCGCGCCAGCCCCCGGCTCGGCGATCGACGCGGCTGCTCAAGAAGGGCGCCTCACGCTGCAAGCCTTCACCGCCTGGGTCAATGCCGCGCTGGAAGCTGCGTCGTTTCTGCCGCCCGACGAGGGGAACGCGCAAGTGGTGATCACGCCCTTGTCGCGCGCGATGCTGCGGCCCTTTGCCGCTGCCGTGCTGCCGGGAAGCGACGACAAGCGCCTCGGTGCCGCTTCCGCGCCCGACCCCTTGCTGCCCGACGGCCTGCGGCGCCAGCTCGGCCTGCCCGATGCGGCGCAACGGCGTGATGACGCGCCGGCGCCGCGATGGCAGCGAGCCGCTGGCCGCCAGCCCCTTGGTTGAACGACTCGACCTCGCGTTGCGCCGTGCCGGGCGAAGCGGCATCGACCTTGTGCAGCCGCACTTTGCCGAGCGCGCGCTGCAGGCGCAGCCGATCGCGCGACCGCTGCCGCGCGCAGCGCAGTCACTGCCGCCCTCCTTGAGCGCCAGCGCCGTCGAGGCGCTGCGCGACTGTCCTTATCGCTTCTTCGCCACCGTGCTGCTCGGGCTGCGCGAAGACAGCGAGTTGGAGCAGGCACTGCAGAAGCGCGACTACGGCACCTGGCTGCATGCGCTGCTGCTGCGTTTCCATCGCGCACGCAGCGTGCCGCGCTCGGCCGAGGAGGACATCGCGAAGCTGCGGGCCGCAGCACGCGAGGAGCAAGCGGCCAGCGGCCTCGACGAGGCCGAGCTGCTGCCCTTCGTCGCATCGTTCGAGCGGCTGCTGCCGCGCTATGCGCAATGGCTGCAGCGCCGCGATGCCGAGGGCTGGCGCTTCGTCGATGGCGAGATCGAGCGCGTGGCTGCGTGGCCCGAGCTCGATGGCCTCGTGCTGCGCGGGCGCATCGATCGCATCGACGAGCACGGCACCCTGCAGCAGCTCATCGACTACAAGACCGGCGCGGCCACCGAGCTCGCGCGCAAGGTGCGCGATCCGTTGGAGGACACGCAGCTGGCCTTCTATGCTGCGCTGCTGCGTGACGGCGACAAGCGCCCGCTCCATGCCTGCTACCTCGCGCTGGACGGTGCCGACGCGCCGAAGGAGCTCGCGCACGCCGATGTTGCCGACAGCGCCGAGGCCCTGGTGCACGGCCTGGCTGCCGACCTGCGCGAGCTGCGCGCCGGCGCCGCGCTGCCGGCGCTCGGCGAAGGCGCCGCCTGCAGCTACTGCAGCGCACGTGGCCTGTGCCGCCGCGACCACTGGCCCGACGGCGAGGAGGCGGTATTTTGATCAATGCGCCCGCCTATCGCATCGATGGTCGAGAGGCCTCGCGCGAGGCCTTCTACGCCGTCGCCTGCGACCCGCGGCGCAGCGTCGCCGTCGAGGCCTGCGCCGGCGCGGGCAAGACGTGGATGCTGGTGTCGCGCATCCTGCGCGCGCTGCTCGATGGCGCGCAGCCGCAGGAGATTCTCGCCATCACCTTCACGCGCAAGGCAGCGGGCGAGATGCGCGAACGCCTGGCGCAATGGCTGCGCGAGTTCGCCGATGCGAGCCCGGCACAGCGCATCGATGCGCTGGTGCAGCGTGGCGTGGCTCGATCCAGTGCGCAGGCGCTCGAGCCGCGGCTGGGCGACCTGCATGAACAGCTGTTGCTCCTTCGAACTGCTCGACGAGCTCGGCCTGCAGCCGCGCATGGAGCTGGTGGAAGACATCGAGGATCTGAAGCCCGACCTGTTTCGCCGCTTCCACGCGCGCGTGCTGGCCGACGAGGCGCTGCACGCCGACTATCTGGCGATGGTGCGCGAGCGCGGCCGCAGCCAGTGCGGCAAGTGGCTGCTCGCGGCGCTGGACAAGCGCGTGGAGATCGAGCTGGCTGACGCGGCCGGCACGCTGCAGGGTTCCGTCGAGCCGGTGCCGATGGAGCCCGGACTCGCGCATCCCGCCGAAGAGCTGCTCAACGCTCGCTGGCAGCACAGTCTGCGCGAACTGGCAAGCACTCTGGGCCGAGGCGGCGCAAGGGCGCAGGACGCCGCCGCGGGTTTGTCTGCAGCGCTGATGCACGGCGAGGGCCGCCGCGCCTTCGATGCCGTGTGGTCGGCCTTGTTCACCAAGGACGGCACGCCGCGCAAGCATCTCGGCAAGGTCGATTCGCTGGCCGAGGTGCAGCGGGCGCTCGAGCGCATGGCCGAACGCGTGCACGCGCACGAGGCCTTCGTCGAGCACGGCCGCATGGCGGCGCTGGCGCGCGCGCTGCTCAGCGAATACGCCGCGCTCAAGCGCGAGCGCGCATTGATCGACATGGCCGACCTCGAACGCGTGGCACTGGCGCTGCTGCGCGACGCCACACTGTCGGGCTGGGTGCAGGAGCGCCTCGATGCGCGCATCCGCCATGTGCTGATCGACGAGTTCCAGGACACCAGCCCCTTGCAGTGGCAGGCGCTGCACAGCTGGCTGTCGTCGTATGCCGGTGCGGGCGGCGGAGCCAGCGGGCAGCGGCCGCCGTCGGTATTCATCGTCGGCGACCCGAAGCAGAGCATCTACCGCTTCCGCCGCGCCGAGCCGCGCGTGTTCGAAGCGGCACGCGAGTTCGTTGCCGAGGGACTGGGCGGCGCACTGCTGGAGTGCGACCACACGCGGCGCAATGCACCGGGCGTGATCGCGTTGCTCAACGAGGTGTTCGATGCGGCGCGCCGGCATGGCGCGTTCGACGGCTTTCGCGTGCACACCACCGAGGTGTCGGCAGCGCCGGGCGCCGAAGTGGCCGGGCGCGCCTTGCCAGCGGTCGAGCGACCGCCGCGAGAACACGCCGCGAACGATGCGGCGCCGCCGGTATGGCGGCCGTCACTGACACAGCCGCGGCGCGAGCCGGAGCGCGTGCTGCGCGAGCAGGAAGCGCGGCATGTTGCGCGCGCCGTGGCCGAGCTCGTTGCGCAAGGCGTCGCGCCGGGCGAGATCTTCGTGCTCAGCCGCAAGCGTGCGTCGCTCCGGTTGGCGGCGACTGCTCTGCAGGCCTTGCATCTACCGTTCACGGCGCCGGAGGACTTTGCGCTCATCGATGCACCAGAGGTGCGCGACCTGCTCGCACTGCTGGACGTGCTGGCCTCGCCCGGCCATGACCTGTCGCTGGCGCAGGCCTTGAAAAGCCCGCTGTTCGGCGTGTCGGATGATGAGCTGATCGCGCTGGCGCAGGACGCGAAGGCCGCCGGCTCCTGGTGGCGGGCATTGATGCGCAGCGAAGCCGAGGCCCTGCAGCGCGCACGCGAGCTGATGGAGCGTTGGGCCACGGCGGCGCAGCAACTGCCGCCGCACGACCTGCTCGACCGCATCGTCGCCGACAGCGACCTGATGGCCCGCCTCGCGGCTGCGGTGCCGCCGGCGCGTCGCGTCGCGGCATTGCAGGCGGTGGAGGCCTTGCTCGCGCAGGCGCTGGAGCTCGACGGCGGCCGCTACGCCACACCCTACGGCTTCGTGCGCGCGCTGCGCCAGCGCGCGCTCACGGCCACGCCACCGGCGCAGCCCGACGCGGTACAGCTGCTCACCGTGCACGGCGCCAAGGGGCTGGAGGCGCAAATCGTGTTCGTGATGGACGCCGACCCCGAAGTGCAGAACGCGGAGACGGCGGGCCTGCTCGTCGACTGGCCGGTGCACAGCCCGGCACCTGAGCGCTGCGCCTTTGTCTACAGCGAGGCGCGCTGCCCGCCATCGCTCGCTGCCACACTGGCGCAAGAGCGCGCGGCGCGCGAGCGCGAAGAGCTCAACGGCCTGTACGTGGCGATGACGCGCGCCCGGCAAGCCCTGGTGTTCAGCCGTGTCCAGCCGCACCACGGTTCGCCGCAGGCCTCGTGGTGGGCGCGTGTCGGCGAACGCCTGCAGGCCTGGATTCCGCAGGACGCTCGCAGCGTGCCGCGGGCCGATGCGCCGGTGCGCTTGCGCGAGCTGCCGCTGCTGCCGCGGGGCGAACGAGCCCCGGCCGCCGCGACCGGCGATGACGGCGCGGCGCGCCTCGGGCAGGCCGTGCACCGCGTGCTGGAATGGCGGCTCGGCCCGGCCGGCGGCGATAGCGGAATGGAGTCTCTCGTTGCTGCTGCCGCGGCGGAGTTCGGCCTGCCCGCAGCGATGGTCGACGAGGTCCAGCGCCTGGCCGAGACCATGCTGGCCAGTCCAGCGGGCGCGCGCTTCTTCACCGATGCCGACATCGAATGGGCCGGCAACGAGATCGCACTGAGCCTGGACGGCGAGTCCTTGCGCGTGGACCGCCTGGTGGCGCGGCGCGAGCCCGACGGGCGGCGCGTCTGGTGGGTGCTCGACTACAAGCTGCGCCATCGCCCGCAGCAGCTGGCGGCCTATGGCGAGCAGATGCATCGCTATCGCGAAGCGGTACGCCGCGCACAGCCGGGCGACGAGGTGCGCTGCGCCTTTGTTACGGGGGCGGGCGAGGTGGTCGAGCTCGAAGCCGGATCCAATAAATGACCGAAACCCGGGCTTGTTCCACGCATCCCGTGGGCGGTGCTCGCGGTCCAATGCTGTAACTTCGTTCTCACGATTCCATGGCTGCTGCTGCGTCCTCGGCTCCCCCTGCCGCGCGCCCCCCGGCGACGCGCTCGTTCGGCCGTTTCCAGCTGCGGCAGCTGCTCGGCAAGAGCGCATGGACCATGGCCTGGCTGGTCGACGACCCGCGCAACGGCCAGGAGCTGATGCTCGTGATGCCGCGCAACCAGCCCGCGGATGCCGCCGCGCTGGAGCGCTGGCACCAGGCGGTGCGCAAGGGCACCCGGCTGAATCACCCACAGCTTGCCCACGCGGTCGAGGTCGGGGAGCAGGACCGCTGGCCCTTCGTCGCCTATGACCGCGCCAACGGCGTGACGCTGGGCGAGCGCATCGCGCAGCCCGGGCCGAGCAAGGCAGTGGATCTGGCGCGCTGGGTGCTGGACGCGCTGCAAGGCCTGGCCTTTGCGCACGAGGCCGGCGTGGCACACCATGACTTGCAGCTGCACACGCTGCTCGTCAGCGAGCAAGGCCGCGTGCGCGTGATGGGGCTGGAGATCGCGATGCTGGATGCGGCGGCCGCCGCCGGCGCCGGCGCGCTGGTGGCGAGCGACAGCGGCCGCAGCCTGTCGATCGATGCGGCGACGCTGCATGCGCAGCGCAGTGC
This sequence comes from Betaproteobacteria bacterium, assembly GCA_005884255.1. Classification (GTDB taxonomy): domain Bacteria; phylum Pseudomonadota; class Gammaproteobacteria; order Burkholderiales; family Burkholderiaceae_C; genus VBDL01. The sequence continues at coordinate 8,676 of VBDL01000159.1, forward strand.
CGCGCAGCGCGACGTGCTGGCCGTCGGCCTGCTGATGCACCGCCTGCTGGCCGGCGAGCCCGCGCTCGGCGAGGCGGACATCGGTCGTGCCATCGAGCTGATGCCGCCCCTGGGCCGCGAGCTGGTGCGTCTTCCCTGGGACGTGCCTTTGCCGGTGCCCGATGCACTGCGCGTCATCGTCAACCGCGCCACCGATCGGCAGGAACGGCAACGCTATCGCAATGCACGCACGCTGGCGATGCCGAGGCGCAAGGCAGCGGCGGTCCGTTGGCGCTGTTGCTCGATCGCCTGCACAGCGTGGGCCATCTGCCGGCGATGCCGCGCGCCGGCGCGCGCATTGCGCGCCTTCGCGCGATGGAGCGCGAGCGCACCATCGAGATGGCCGAGTTCGTGCTGCAGGACATCGGGCTGACCTTCGAGCTGCTGCGCACTGTCAATTCGGCGCAGGTGCAGGGCACGCAGGTCAGCGGCAACGGGCCGGTGCTGACCATCCGGCGTGCCATCGCGATGATCGGCCTCGACGGCATGGAGCGCGCGGTGACCGCGCTGCGGCCCTGGCCCGGGCCGCTCGACGAGCGCAGCGCGGAGGCGCTGCAGGCGATGCTGGAGCGCGTCAAGGGCGTGGGCCTTCTGGCGCAGGCGCTGCGGCCTGCGGGCTATGACGGCGAGGTGGTGCTGCTGATCGCGCTGCTGCAAAACCTCGGTCGATTGCTCGTGCAGTATCACTTTCCCGACGAGGCGGCGCAGATCCGCCGCCTGATGCAACCCGTGCCCGCCGAGAAGCCCGAAGAGCCGCCACAGCCGGGCATGAGCGAAGAGGCGGCCTCGCTGGCCGTGCTCGGCGTGGACATCGAGTCCCTGGGCGCGGCGGTGGCGCGCCACTGGGGCTTGTCCGAAGAAGTGCTGCACATGATCCGCCGACTCAGCCCGACCCAGCCCGTGCGCAACGCCGACACCGACGACGACATGCTGCGCGCCACGGCAAGCGCCGCCAACGAGGTCTTCGATGCGCTGGCGCTGCCGGCGCAACTGGTCAAGCGAGCGCTCGACCGTGTGGCGCAGCGCTATGGGCGAGTGTTGAACATCACGCCGGAGGATTTGCGCAATGCGATCCGCGACAGCTGGCACAACGCGTTGCCCGAGGGCGATGCGGTGAGCGAGCAGGGGACAATCGCATGAGCGCCGCCGCACGGCCGCTCCGAAGGGGGCGCGATGTCCCTCTTGGAGGGACCCCGCGCAGCGGGAGGGTGCACCAATGAGCGCGCTGACGTCTTCGGGCCGCCAACGCAGCGGTGCCACGCGCAGCATCGGCCGCTTCGAGCTGCGGCGCGAGCTGGGCAAGGGCGCGCAGGCCACCGTCTGGCTGGGCTATGACGCGCGCCTGGATCGCGAAGTAGCGGTCAAGCTGCTGCGCCCGGGTGCCGACGTCACGGCGGTGAGCCAGTGGCTGCATGAGGCACGCAGCGTGAGCCGGCTGAACCATCCGCACATCGTGCCGGTGTACGAGGCCGACGAGCAGCAGGGCCAGTCGTATCTCGTCTTCGAATACGTCGCGGGGCCGACGCTGGCCGAGAAGCTGAAGCGCGATGGCGCGTTGCCGCCGCGCGAGGCGGCGAGCCTGGTGCTCGGCGTGCTCGACGCGCTGCAAACCGCGCATGCGGCGGGCATCGTGCATCGCGACCTGAAACCGTCCAACATCCTCGTCGACGGCGCCGGCCGTGCGCGCGTGATGGACTTCGGCATCGCCGCGCGCGTGCAGGACGGCAGCGACCAGCGCATCGTCGGCACGCCGGGCTACATGTCGCCCGAGGCTGCGCGCGGCGAGGCGCCGTCGCCGTCGATGGACATCTTTGCCGCCGGCATGATGCTCGGCGAGCTGCTCGCCGGGCGCGGCTTGCTGCGCGAGCGCGACCCGTATCGTGCGATCCATCGTGTGCAGCACGAGGACATGGTCCTGCCGGCCGACCTGGATGCACAGGTCGATGACGCGCTGCGCGCCATCGTCACGCGCGCCATTGCCCGCGATGCCAGCGAGCGCTTTGCCAGCGCGACCGACATGCACACGGCGCTGTCGCAGTGGCTCAATCCCGCCGACACGGCGCCGAGCGCGGCCACCGGCAACGGCACGCTGGACTTCCTGCTGCGCCGCATGCGGCACAAGGCGGACTTCCCGGCGTTGTCGGATTCGGTGGGGCGCATCCAGCGCGTGGCCAATAGCGACAACGAGAGCATCAACAGCCTGTCGGCGGAAATCCTCAAGGACGTGGCGCTGACGAACAAGCTGCTGCGGCTCGTCAACACCGCGCACTTCAGCGCGGCGGGTGGCGCCGTCAGCACGGTGTCGCGCGCCATTGCGCTGGTCGGTTTTGCCGGCATCCGCAACATGGCCCTGTCGCTGGTGCTGCTCGAGCACATGCAGGACAAGTCGCATGCCCAGCAGCTGAAGGAAGAATTCCTGCGCTCGCTGATGGCCGGCACGCTGGCCAGCGAGTTGTGCGGCCATCCGCGCGACAGCGAGGAAGCCTTCATCGGCTCGCTGTTCTACGGGCTGGGCCGCCTCTTGACCGAGTTCTACTTTCCGGAAGAGGCGCGACAGATCCGCCAGTTGGTGCGGCCTAGCGGCAGCACCGCGCCGGTCGATGAGAAGGTGGCTTCGCTGCGCGTGCTCGGCCTGAGCTACGAGGATCTCGGCCTCGGTGTGGCCCGCCATTGGGGTCTGCCGGAGAACCTGCAGCGCTGCATGCGCCGCCCCGAGGGTGAGCCGCCCGGCAAGGTCGCGGAGCGCGGCCCGGAGCAGCAACGCTGGATGGCATCGCTGACCAATGAAGTGGCCGACGCGCTGCTGTACTGCGACCCCAAGGAAGCGGCCAAGCGGATCAACGGCCTCTCGCAGCGCCACGCCCGGGTGCTCAACCTGGGTGCCGAGGATCTCGGCGCCGCGGCCGAGCTGGCGCGCACCAAGTTGTCGCAGATGGCCGCCGCGATGGGCCTGCAAGTGGCGCCGCAATCTCCGGCGCGCCGCCTGCTTCAGAACCCGGCGGCCGAGGATCCGACCCTGGCGGTGCGGCCCGATGATTCATTGACGCCGCATCAGCTGCAGGCTACCGCGCCAATGCCGCTGGACGGCGTGGCGGACGTGGCGCAACCGGTCAAGGCGGCCGAGATGCTGGCCGCGGGCATCCAGGACATCACCAACACCATGGTGTCGGACGGCTTCCGCCTCAACGAAGTGCTGCGCATGATCCTCGAGACCATGTACCGCGGCCTCGGCTTCCGCCGTGTGGTGTTCTGCTTGCGCGACCCGAAGACCGACGCACTGACCGGTCGTTTCGGCCTCGGTGACGCGGCGGATGCAGTGGCCAAGGGCTTCAAGGTGCCGTTGCGCGCTACCGGTGGCGTGCCGACCGATCTCTTCGGCGCGGTGTGCGCGAAGGGGGCCGACACGCTGATCGCCGACGCCACGGCTGCCAACATCGCGCAGCGGCTGCCCGCCTGGTACCGCGCGCAGGTGAATGCACCGGCCTTCCTGCTGTTGCCTCTCACGATGAAGAACGCGAGCTTCGCGCTGATCTATGCGGACTCGGCACGTGCCGGCGGCATTGTGCTCGACGAGAAGGAACTGTCGCTGCTGCGCACGCTGCGCAACCAGGCCGTCATGGCCTTTAGGCAGGCCGGCAGCTAGGCAAAAACAAAGGGCGACGCTCCTTGCGGATGCGTCGCCCTTTGGAGGAACGTTCCTCGATTACTGCTTCGGCGTGCCTTCGCCAGCCGGGGCCAGCTTGCCTTCTTCGCGGGCCTTCTTGGTCTCGGCCTTGCGCTCGGCGCGGGTCTTGGTCGACTTCGGCGTGGAGGCAGCGGCTTCCGGAGCGGTTTCGCCGGCGGGCGCCAGCCCGCCTTCCTTGCGGGCCTTCTGCGTTTCGGCCTTGCGCTCCATGCGGGTCTTGGTCGACTTGGTGTCGTCCTTGGCGGCGGGGGTGCCTTCGCCGGCCGGCGTCAGGGTGCCTTCCTTGCGCGCCTTTTGCGTTTCCGCCTTGCGCTCGGCACGGGTCTTCGGGGCCGACGCGCCGGAAGCGGCTTCATCGGCGGCGAAAGCGGCGTTGGACAGCACGGCGGCAACAGCGGCGGCCAGCAGGGACAGAGCGGTCTTCATCTTCATCAGCAATCTCCTGGTTGTGTGGAATGAGGGAACGAACCTATCGGACCTATCAAAGGAGCCAAGCCGCTCTAGACGACGAGCCCTCATCAAGTCGGGTTGCCTGCGGTGGTTTTGGCACCGCTGCGAGCGAGGCTACGCATGATAACGTCCGGTCCCCGCAGAGGTTGACGTTGGAGATGCTGCTGGCGCGCAAGGCGTTGCGCCGATGCCGCACTGAGCGTGCGGCCCAGAAGGGTGACGAGCCTTACCCCCGGCACTGGTTGCAAAGGTTAGGGCTGCTTCGTTCCCGACCTGACCCGGTTGGCCTCGCTTCCATGCGGGGAGGCCCGTCACGAACGATTGTAGGCGAGCGCGGCGAGGCGTCTTTCAGCGAAGTTGCAAGTCCTCGGTGCCGAAGGTGATGGACAGCGGCTCGATCACCAGCTGCTTGGGCCCTTGCTCCACGCGCCCCGCGATCATCGCGGCGACGCCTTGCGCCTGGGCCACCTCGACGGTGCGCTGTGCGTCTTCCGCCCGCACGAAGAGCGCAAAGCCAGCGCCCATGTTCAGCGTGCTGTAGGCCTCGCGATCGTCCTGGTGTGCATGCTGCTGGATGAACTTCAGCACCGGCGTCACTTCGGGCACGCCGTGCACGCGGTAGGTGAACTGCCCCGGGTGACGCAGCAGCTTGCGCCAGCCGTGGCCGGTGATATTGGCGCAGTAGTGCGGCGTGACGCCGGCCTTGTACAGCGCCTCGGTGACCGGCGAGTAAAGCACTGTCGGCGCAAGCAGCGCATCACCGTAGCTCAGGCCCGGCAGCACCGGCGTCAGATAGCCCTGGGGCAGCCGCTCGACGAGCTTGCGCGCCAGGCTCAGGCCATTGGCGTGGATGCCGCTGGAAGCGAGCAGCACGATGGCGTCGCCGGGTGCCAGCCGGTCGCCCACCGACAGGCGCGGCTTCGGATTGATGATGCCGGTACACGATGCGGCCAGATCGATGCGCCCGGCCTCGACGATGCCCGCCAGCGCCGGCGTCTCGCCGCCGCCCCAGGCCACGCCGCACACTTCGCAGGCGCGCTTCCAGCCTTCGACCAGCGCTTGCGCACGTTGCGCATCGCCGAACCAGTCGCTGCCGCCGGCGGCCCAGTAGGCCTGCACGACCAGTGGCGTGGCGCCGACGGTGATCAGGTCGTTGACGGCCATCGCGATGGTGTCCTGCGCGATGCTGTCGTAGTAG
>VBDL01000160.1 GCA_005884255.1 Betaproteobacteria bacterium
CTCGGGCAAGGTGATGTGGCGGCTGCTGCAGGACCAGGAACGCTAGAAGCCTGACCCTGGCTGCTTCAGGAACTCAAGCTCTTCCCGCGTGGAGGCACGCCCGAGGATCGCGTTGCGATGCGGGAAGCGGCCGAAGCGCTCGATGATGTCGTAGTGCGCGTGCGCGTAGCCCTCGTAGTCGGCCAGCGTCGGGTCGGCGGCGGAGAGACCGGCGAATAGGCGCAGCGCCTCGCGTTGCGTGGCCAGATCCTCGGCATGCTCGAAGGGCAGGTAGACGAAGGGGCGCTGCACCGGCAGCAACTGCGCGTCCCAGCCGCCCGCCACCATCTGCTGCGCCGCCGCCAGCGCCAGCGCATCGCCGGCAAAGGCGCGCGGCGTGCCGCGGAACACGTTGCGCGTGAACTGATCCAGCACGACGATGCGCGCCAGCGCGCCCTCGGGCGACGTGCTCCAGTCGCGCCCGCTGCCGGCGAGCAGGTCCTCGATGAGCGCGCGGAAGCGCTCGCCGATCAGGCGATCGAAGGCATCGTTCTTCGTGAACCATTCGGTGCGCCGCTGCCCGTGCTGCGCTGAGCCGGGGGCGCCGAACCAGAAGTCGAGAACACTGCGAGGAGTGGCTTGCATCGGGCCGGATTGTGGCGCCGATCACTCATGGTCCCCCCTGAAAGGGGGAAATCGGGGTTGTCCTCGGTCTCGGCCGTGCAACTTGCGGTTACCCTCGCGCCCGCCCCGGATAGACGGGGGAGGACGCAACAAGGAATCATCGATGAAATCCCGCATTGGATTGACTCTCGCAGCATTGGCCATCTTCGTGAGCGGCTGTGCTTCCCCACCCCAGCAGGCGGTTCAACTCGACAAGACCACCATCGGGCCGAAAGCCGGCCGCATCGGTGTTGCGATGGCGCCGCTGCCCAAGGTGGATACCGACTTCCCTGGCGCAGGCTGTCTGCTGTGCCTGGCGGCAGCGTCGGTCGCCAACTCGTCGCTGACCACGCACGCGCGGACGCTACCCTACGAAGAGCTGCCCAAGCTCAAGAGCGATGTGGCCGAGCTGCTTCGCAAGAAGGGCAACGAGGTGACCGTGATCACCGAGGATCTCAATGTCGCCGCGCTGCCGGACGCTGGAGCGAAGGGTCCGAACATTGCTAGGAAGGACTTCTCCGCGCTGCGCCAGAAGTACAACGTCGACAAGCTGCTGGTGATCGAGATCAACGCCCTCGGGTTCGTCCGGCCGTATTCGGCCTACATCCCCACCAGCGACCCCAAGGGTGTGCTGCGCGGCACTGGATACATCGTCAATCTCAACAGCAACGCCTACGAGTGGTACTTGCCGGTCAGCATCGCCAAGAGCGCTGACAAGGCTTGGGATGAACCGCCGAAGTTCCCCGGGTTGACCAACGCGTACTTTCAGGCGCTGGAGCTGGGCAAGGATAGCTTCTCTCAGCCCTTCGCGAATTGATCGGCAGCCATGGCCATGCAATCGATCCGAAGGGTGAGCATCGCCGTGGCTTGCGCGGCATCTGCCGGCTTGCTGGCGTGCTCCGCGAGGGCTGCCGAGACCGAAGCGGCGCCATCGAGCGCGGCCCGCTCGATGGCCCAAGACATCGAGTGGTCGCTGCGTGCGCCGAAGGAGGAGCGCGTCGTCTGCCAGGGTGCCGTGAGCTTCGACGCAGCGGGCGGTTCGGGCGCTCCGATGATGTATCCAGCGCCCAACCTCGCCGGGTTCCTGGCCGCGGTGATCACGCACGGCGTGCTTGTCGAGTCCACCAAGAAGGGGCAGAAGGACAAGCTGCAGCAGGAGGCCGACAAGGTGCTGTCGCCGTATCAGGAGGTGTTGAGCGGCTACGCGGCGAAGGAGTTGATGCAGCGCGGCGTCGACAAGGCCACCACGGGACGCACCAGGAAGCTGCTGGACTCCTCAGACGGGGACGCGACCGGCTGGCTGGTCGAGAGCAGCCCGGTGTTCTCGCTCACGCAGGACCAAAGCGCCATCGTGCTGGACAACAGCATCGCGATCTACGCACCGGCCGACCATGCGAGCGCAGCGTACAAGAATGTCGTGCGCGTCATCTCCAAGCCGAAGTCGGCCGGTGATCTGCCGGACTTTTGGATCGCCGGGGGCGGCGAGAAGCTGAAGGACGAAAGCGCCGGCCTTCTGGCCGAGTCGCTCGACATCGCGCTGAAGCAGGCGGCGGGCGATGACGCGAGCGACGCAAACGCCCACAAGACGTTTCGCTATCTCGAAGGCAGCACTGAAAGAATGGAGCGCGGCCAATTGGTGAGCGAGCGATGCGATCGGGTCGTGCTGAAGACCTTGCGCGGCTGGCTGATGTCCGTCCCTGCGCGGCAACCCGCAGCCGGGTGTGCGGAAAAGGTCAGCAGCGCAACGAAGTAGAGGCGGCCGGGGCGCCGGTCCTAGCGCCCCAGCTGCTTCCACAAGAACCCGAACTCCAGCGCCAGCATCGTCGCGCGCTGCTCGTTGTCGGCCGCGCCGCCGTGGCCGCCTTCGATGTTCTCGTAGTACAGCAGGTCGTGGCCTTGCTCGAGCATGCGCGCGGCCATCTTGCGCGCGTGGCCGGGGTGCACGCGGTCGTCGCGCGTGCTGGTGGTGAAGAGCACGCGCGGCATCTTCACGCTCGCCTTCACGTTCTGGTAGGGGCTGTACTTCGAGATGAAGGACCACTCGGCCGGGTCGTCCGGGTTGCCGTACTCGGCCATCCATGACGCGCCGGCCAGCAGCTGGTGGTAGCGCCGCATGTCCAGCAGCGGCACCTGGCACACGACGGCGCCGAACAGATCGGGGCGCTGCACCATCACCGCGCCGACCAGCAGGCCGCCGTTGCTGCCGCCCTCGATGCCCAGATGCTGCGGACTCGTGATCTTGCGCGCGATGATGTCCTCGGCCACCGCGACGAAGTCGTCGTAGCTGCGCTGCTTGTGCTCCTTCACCGCGGCCTGGTGCCAGGCCGGGCCGAACTCGCCGCCGCCGCGGATGTTGGCCACCACCAGCACGCCGCCCCGCTCGTACCACGAGGTGCCGAAGCCGCCCGAGTACCACGGCTGCTGCGACACCTCGAATCCGCCGTAGCCGTAGAGCAGCGTCGGGTTGCTGCCGTCGGCCTTCGCATCCTTGGGCCAGACGACGAAGTAGGGCACCTTGGTGCCGTCCTTCGACGTGGCGAAGAACTGCTCGACGCGCATGCCTTGCGCGTCGAAGAACGACGGGCGGGCTTTCAGCAGCTCGCGCTGGTCGGAGCCGGTGCGCGCCAACGCCAGCGAATCGGGCGTGAGGAAGTCGGTGTAGGTCAGGAGGTAGTCGTCGGCCAGCGTGTCGCTCTTCTGCAGCGGGTCGTGCAGGCTTTGCACACCCAGCGTGCCGGGGAAGGGCGCGGCGACGTCGCGCGACACCCAGCGGCCGTCGACCCGGCGCCACTCCTGCAGCTTGCTCGCCACGTTGTCGAGGATGTCGAGCACGATCGCGTCACGCGTTTCAACGAAGCTGGCGAGCGAGCGCGTCGGGGTGGGCGTGAACAGCGGCCGCCACTCGCGCTTGCCGGTGAGGAAGTCGGCCGCGGGCATCGTCAGTAGCGACCCATGCGCATAGGTCTTGTCACCCACCTTCATGTCACTGCGCAGGCTGAGCAGCATGTGCTCGCGCCAGAAGCTCGGCTGTGCATCGCTCGGCACATCGACCTTCATGAGCTTGCCGTCCTGCAGCAGGAACTGCTCGCTGTTGTAGAAGTCGATCGCGCGGCCGACGACGATGCGCTCGAAGCCGGGTGTGCGGTCCACCGTGGTGAAGATGGACACGTCCTGCGGCCTGGCCTCGAACACCGTGACCGCGTCGGCCAGCGGCTGGCCGCGCTTCCAGCGCTTGACGATGCGCGGGTAGCCGGAGTCGGTGAGCGAGCCGGGGCCGAAGTCGGTGGCGACGAACACGGTGTTCTCGTCGATCCAGTCGAGTTCGGACTTCGCCTCGGGCAGCTTGAAGCCGTCGTCGACGAAGCGCTTGGCGACCGTATCGAACTCGCGCGCGACCTTCGCATCGGCGCCTCCACGCGACAGCGACACCAGGCAGCGCCGATAGTCGGGGCCGAGGCACTGCGCGCCGCCCCACACCCAGTTCTCCTTCTCTTCCTTGCCGAGCGCGTCGATGTCGAGCAGCACCTCCCAGGCCGGCGCGCTCTTGCGATACTCGGCCAGCGTCGTGCGCCGCCACAGGCCGCGCTGGTGCTGCGCGTCCTGCCAGAAGTTGTAGAGCCAGTCGCCGCGGCGCGCGACGTAGGGAATGCGCTGCTTGTCGTTCAGCACCGCGAGCAGCCGCTCGCGCGTCGGCGCGTAGTCGGGCCGCGATTGCAGCTCCTTCAGCGTCACCGCGTTGCGCTCGCGCACCCAGTTCAGCGCGCGTTCGCCGAGCACGTCTTCGAGCCAGGTGTAGGGGTCGGTGTTGTTGTCGGGCGTGGCCATCGGTGTGGTGCAGACGAGCGCGAGCGCTGCCGCCAGCAGGGTGGAAGGTCGCATCGGCGGGATGTTAGCTTCGGGCGAGCAGGTCTTGCGTCTGCGGGTGCCGCCGCATGTACGACGCGACGTAGCTGCACTGCGGATCGACGCGCAGGCCCTGCGCACGCGCGTGGTCCAGCGCGCCTTGCACCAGCGCCGCCGCGATGCCGTGGCCACGCAGCGCGTAGGGCACGCCGGTGTGCGTCATCACCATCACGTCGCGGCGCAACGCATAGTCGGCCACGCACAGCTGGCCGTTCACGTGGGCCTCGAAGCGCGATTGCGCCGTGTTGTGCGCTACCTTCACGGAAGTATCGGGTTCCATGAAATGATTAAAGCCGAGGCTCAAAAACCTTGATGGGTGCTCAGGCGCCGCGGCACGATCTCGATGCTGTGCTGCGCGTCGGCGATCCACACCAGGCCGTCCTGCACCGTCACCTGCAGTTGCATCGTGCGCTGCGTCAGCTCGGCGAGCGCCTGCGATTGCGCCGGGTCGATCGCCCACACGTCGAGGTTGGACAGGCGCGTGAGCTTGCCGGCGATGGCCTTCCACCAGATCGGCAGCGACGCGTGGTAGCCCAGCACGGTGACGCGGCGCGAGCGGCCGGCGGCGCGGACGAGGCGGCGATCGTCGGGCTGGCCGAGGTCGATCCAGTGCTCGATCTCGCCGGTGAGGTTGCGTCGCCACAGGTCGGGCTCGTCGGTGTCCGACAGGCCCTTGCCGAATTCGAGCGCGCCGTCGTGGTCGTCCGGCGGCACGTGCAGTGCGAAGGCGAGCACGCGCATCATCAGCCGCTCGTCGGTCTCGGAGGGGTGCTGGGCCAGCGTCAGCGAATGGTCCGCATAGAGCTGGCGGTCCATGTCGGCGATCTGCAGCTGCGCCTTGTAGATGGTGGATTTCAGAGCCATGCGGCGATTGTTACCCGGCCGCGGACGCGCGATTGAAGGCTGCCAGGCCCTTGGCCGCTTGTGCGCGCACTTTGCCGCGCAACAGCGAGGTCCAGCCCAGCAGCCAGCCGGGGGCGCCGAGCGCCTGGCGCGACCAGCGCCAGAAGTCGAAGCGGTCGACATGGCGGATCACCAGCCCGTCGCGGAACTCGAAGCGCGCGTCGATCGCGTTGTGCACCT
>VBDL01000161.1 GCA_005884255.1 Betaproteobacteria bacterium
CCGATGTCGACGATCTTCACGAAGTACTTCAGTCGCCTCAGGTTCACAGGGTCCGCCGCCGCGTTGGGTCTCTGACCATCGTCATGCAAGCGACGGACCATCGTCAATTGGCGAAAGCGCAGGGTCCGCTTGCGCGAGAATCGTGATGCCATGACCGTGAACTTCAAGCTCCTGAAGAGCTTCGTGACCGCCGTCGAAACGAGGAGCCTGTCGGCCGCGGCTACGTCGCTGCGTGTGGCGCAGCCAGCGTTGAGCCAGCAGATCGCCGCGCTGGAAAGCCACTTCAAGCAAAAGCTGCTGATCCGCTCGAACGCCGGTGTCACGCCGACCGATGCAGGACACGAGCTCTACCGGCACGCGGTGCTGATCCTCGGCCAGTTGGAGCAGGCCGAGCTCGAGGTGGCGCGCAAGGGCAGCGCGATCGCCGGCACGGTGTCGGTCGGGCTGGCGACCTACAGCACGACCTCGACGCTATCGACCGCCTTGCTGAAGGCGGTGCGCCACGAATACCCCAACGTCCATCTCTTCATCAACGACAACTTCGGGCTGGTGCTCAGCGAGATGGTGATGACCGGCCGCATGGACATGGCCATCATCTATGCGCCGGCACAGATGAAGGGCGTCACGCTGCAGCCCATCCTGATCGAGGAGCTGTTCTTCATCGCGCCGCCGGGCACGGCACTCCCCGACGGTTGCGAGGAGACGATCCCGCTCTCCGCGCTGCAAGGCATGGACCTCCTGCTGCCCGGCCGCACGCACTTCCTGCGCCGCTTGATCGACAACGCGTTCGCCCAAGCGCACCTCAAGCCGCGCGTGACTGCCGAGATCGAATCTGCCGCCACCTTGCGCGAGGCGATCGAAGCCGGACTCGGTGCCACGATCCTGCCGTGGGCCGTGGCAGGCACCTTCGCGGGCCCGGGTCAGCCTATCGTGCGGCGCGTCGTCGAGCCGGCGATCCAGACCACCGTGTCGCTGTGCGTGTCGGACCACCTGCCGATGTCGGAATCGGCCGCGGCGGTGAAAGGCATCCTCTCCACGCTCGTGCGCGAGCTGGTCGACTCGGGGCGCTGCGTGGGCATCCGCGCCCCCGAGGCCGCTGAGGCTTAGCTCGGCGCGGCAAGCGCGCGCATCGCGTTCACTCCGTCGGTGACGAACGGGTCGGCGTGGTAGTACAGCAGTTGTGCGCCCTTGGATACGAGGTGCGCCGCATCCTGCTTGACCACCAGCGTGCCCGCCACCTTGCCGGCTTCGCGGATGCGCGTCAGCGTCTGGTCGACGAGGTCGAGCACGGGCTGTGCGCGGCGCTGGCCCGGCGGCACCGACGGTGAGTAACCCATCGATTGCGACAGGTCGCCCGGCCCGACGAAGAACACATCGATGCCTTCGACCGCGAGGATCTCGTCCAGATTGGCCACCGCCTCGGTGGACTCGATCATCACGACAAGCAGCTTGTCCTTGTAGTCGTCGGGCACCGCGTAGCGGAAGATCTTCACGACTTCGCGCGCATTCCCGGCGGTGTGCACAAGCGGCACCATCACGCCGTCGGCACCGGTGTTCAGGCAGCGCGTGATCGTCGAGCGTTCCTGGTTCTGCGGGCGGACGATGGCATAGCCGCCGCCGAAGCGCGCGGCCTTGGCCAGTTGCTGCACCTGGTCGAAGCCATACATGCCGTGCTCGCAGTCGATGAAGACCGAGTCGGCACCGGAGCGCACCAGCTTCTCGGCCAGCGTGGCCGAGATGTGGTTGGGGTTGACCATCAGCACGGAGTCGCCGCGTGCCAGGCGTTGTTTGAGTGTGGCGCTCATCATTGCTTCTCGGGCTTCTCTGAATCGGGCGCGCCGAGCCAGCGGCTGATCTCGACATCGGGACCCTGGTCGCGCTGCAAGGTCGGGCTGATCACCAACTCCTCGATCGTCGTGCGCGGCGGCAAGGTGCAGCACAGCGCAACGGCGCGCGCCACGTCGTCGGGGCTGACCATCGCCGCACGCTCCTGCGCGCTCGGCGGGCGCACGCGCGTGTCCATGATGGGCGTGTTCACCTCGCCGGGCAGGATGGTCGTCGTGCGGATGCCGTTGTTGCGGAAGGTGGTGTGCATGTAGTCCATCAGGTTGCGCACCGCCGCCTTGGCCGCGCCGTAGGGCGCGCCGCCGAGCAGGCTGGGGCGCAGCGCGGCAAGCGACGACACCGTGACGATGGTGCCGCGGCCAGCCTTCAGCATGCCGGGCAGCACGGCCTGGATCAGCACGTAGACGGCATTGAGGTTGACGGCGATCGTTGCGTCCCAATCCTCCTGGTCGATCCAGCGGATGTTGCGCACGCGGCTCGATGCGCCGGCGTTGTTGACGAGGATGTCGACGCTGCCGAGCTGGCCTTCAGTCCAGCGCACGAGGGCCTGCAGGTCCTCGCGCTTTGCCAAGTCGGCCGGCTTTGCCCAGGCCTGGCCGCCTGCTGCGCGGATTTCGTCGACCACCTCGTCGAGCGGCCCCTTGCGGCGGCCGACGACGACCACGCGTGCGCCTTCGCCCGCCAGGTGCAGCGCAGTCGCGCGGCCGATGCCCGAGCCACCGCCGGTGACGATGGCGACTTGTCCGTCGAGTGCGGCCATCTCAGCGCTCCTTGAAGCCATAGTCGGCCTTCGCGCGCTCGGGCGTCACCAGGCCCTGGCGCAGGTCGCTCTCGACCAGCTCGCGCGGCCGCTCAAGCGCATTGCCCCAGCCGCCGCCGCCGGGCAGTTCGAGCTCGAGCCGATCGCCCGGCTCCAGCATCAGCTTGCCCTTCGGGAAAACGCGCTGCCCGTTGTGCAGCACCGCGCCCTTGCGCCCGGACTGCCCGCCCACCACGCCGAAGCAGGCGTGCTTGACGCGCTCGGTGCTCAGGTACACGTTCATCGGCCGGTCCGACAGATTGCGCAGCACGCCGCGCTGGCCCAAGCCGCCGCGGTACTTGCCGGGGCCGCCCGAGTCGGGGATGAGTTCCTTGCGCTCGGTGAGCACCGGCACCGCGAGCTCGTACATCTCGATCGGCGTGACCTTGCAGTTCGACGGGAAGCTCAGCGTGTCGAGCCCGTCCATCGTCGAACGGCCGCCCTGCCCGCCGTGGAAGTTCTGCGCGCTGCCGTAGGCCGTGCCGTCGGCGCGGTGGCCCTGGCAATTGATGCCCCAGATCGGCGCGCCGCCGCTGTCGCCCTGCGTGCGCTCGGGCACCACGCCCTGCAGCGCCTTGAAGATGAGGCTCGGGATCACATGGCCCACGAGGTTGCGCGCGCTGCCCGCCGCATGCGGATGCGGGTTGAGGATCGAACCACGCGGCGCCTCGTCGGTGATCGGCAGCATGCAGCCCTCGTTGTTGGGCGTGTCGGGGTCGAGCAGGCACTTCAGCGCATACACCGTGTGCGCCACGCGGTAGTGCGGCACGACGTTGATGCCGCGCGCCACCTCGGGCGAAGTGCCCGCGTAGTCGACGTGGATCGAGTCGCTGCGCACCTGCACGTCGACGCACAGCTTCACGTCGCTCTCGAAGCCGTCGATCGTCATCTCGGCCTTGTAGCTGCCCTGCGGCCAGGCGGAGATCGCCTTGCGCATGAAGCGCTCCGAGCGGCCGTGGATCGCCGAGGCCAGGCCTTCGAGATCGTCCATCCCGTATTCGTCCATGAAGCGCGACAGCTCGCGGCTCATCACCTCGTTCGACGCCACCATGCTCTGGATGTCGCCGCGCACCTCGTTGGGCAGGCGCACGCTGGCCTCGATCACCGCGAACACGTCGGTGTTCGGCTTGCCGGCCTTGAAGAGCTTGAGCATCGGGATGCGGATGCCCTCCTCGAACATGTCGGTGGAGTCGGGCGACTGCGGGCGCCCGCCGATGTCGGGCAGGTGCGCGATGCTGCCTGCATAGGCGACGATGCGGCCTTTGCGGAAGATCGGCGTGAGCATCACCATGTCGGGCAGGTGGCCGGTGCCGATGACGGGATCGTTGGTCGCGAGCACGTCGCCCTCTTCCAGCGTCTCGGCCGGGAAGGCGGGCAGGAAGTGGTTCTGCGCGGCCATCGGCAGCGAGGTGATGAACACCGGGATCGACCAGGTGCACTGTGCGAGCGCGCGGCCCTTGGCATCGAGCACCACGGTCACGTAGTCGTGGTTCTCGCGCACGATGGGTGAGAACGCGGTGCGTCCAAGCGCGCTGTCGGCCTGGTCGGCGATGAAGACCAGGCGGTCCCACATCACTTGGAGCGTGATCGGGTCGTTGAAGTCGGGTTGCTTGATGCTCATGTTCGTCCTCAGCCGAGAAGCATGATCAGGTTGTAGTTGTCGTCGAGCGACGCGCTCGCGCTCGGGCCGACGACAACGGTGGACTCGCGCTGCTCGACGATCGCCGGGCCCTGCACGACGACGCCCGGCGCGAGCGCGTAGTGGTCGTACACGGGCGTGTCGACGAACTTGCCCGCTTCGGTGAAGAACACCGGCCGGCTGCCCTTGCGCGGGTTGCGCACCGCCTTGGCCTCGCCGCGCATGTTGCTCGCCGTCACGTGGCCGCGCGGGCCGCTGGCACGCACGCGCCAGGTGATGACCTCGGCATCGGCGCCGGACACCGTGCGCCCGTAGAGCGCCGCGTACGCGGCGTAGAAGCGTTCGAGCAACTGCTTGACGAAGCTGCCGTCGCCCGGGTCCAGCTCGGGCAGCGCCACCGAGATCTCGTGCCCCTGGCCGACGTGGCGCATGTCGACGGTGTACGAGCAGGTGATGTCGTCGCCGCGCACGCCGCTGCCCAGCACCACCTCGCGACCCTGCTGGGCCAGCGTGCCCAGCACGCCGCGCACGGCGGCTGGGTCCCAGGCCGACACGGCCATCGGCAGGCTCGTCGACAAATCGGCCGCGACCGGCGCGCCGAGCAGGCCGATCGCCGATGTCACGCCGGCACCGAGCGGGCAGATCACCTTGCGGATGCCGAGCTTGCGCGCCACGCCATACGCGTGCACCGGGCCGGCGCCGCCGAAGGCGATCATCGGCAGCCCGCGCGGGTCGACACCGGAATCGGTGGCCTGCATCGCCGCGGCTTCGGCCATGCTCTCGTTGACCATGTCGTGGATGCCCCAGGCGCTGCGCTCGGCACTGATGCCCAGCGTGTCGGCCAGGCGCGCCATCGCGCCCTGCGCGGCCGGCCGGTCGAGCGCGAAGTCGCCGCCGAGGAAGGAGCGCTCGTCGAGATAGCCGAGCAGCAGGTCGGCATCGGTCACGGTGGGTTCGCTACCGCCGCGGCCATAGCAGGCGGGGCCGGGCGCCGCGGCTGCGCTACGCGGGCCGACGGCCAGCGTGCCGAGCTTGGTGCGCGACGCGATGCTGCCGCCGCCGGCGCCGATCTCGATCATGTGGATCG
>VBDL01000846.1 GCA_005884255.1 Betaproteobacteria bacterium
TCGTTCACACGCTCGCGGCCATTGCCGCGGGTGAGCTGCCGATAGATGTCTTCGATTTCCTCGAGCTGGGGGGAGCTGTCGGCACGGTGCATCGCAGAACTCCTTCGCGGAAGCGAATCACCATTATCGGCAAGCCCGGTCCCCCCGCAACCGACTTCTCGGCAGGCCCTTCGATACTCCTGCCCTGAGGTATCGAAGGGTCAGGACAGGCATCCCGATTGCTCCAAGGCTCACGCGAACGACTATGGGGTCAGCATGGGCATCCGCATCGCTCCACCCTCCGTCGGCTCCTGGGGCCGGTTGATCGTCATCGGGCTGGTCGCGCTGTCGCTGCAATGGGCATGGCGCGAGCAGCCGGCTCCGGGTCTCGGCCAGCATGCCTTGCATGCGCCGGCGGTGGCGCAGGCCGCGGCACCGCCGCGCACGATCGTCACGGAAGCGCCGGAGGCACTGCCCACGGTGGCCGATACGCCAGCGCCGCGCGCGACGCCGACGCGGGCCATGTCCTATCGCCCGAAGCCGTCGCGCGATGCGCGCCAGGTGGCCGACTGGGCCGTCGTCACGCGCGACAACCAGGGCCTGCCCTTCTTCATCGTCGACAAGAAGTTCGCGCGCCTGTACGTGTTCGATCCGAGCGGGCGGCTGCGCGGCTCCAGCACCATCCTGCTCGGCCTGGCGCGCGGCGACGACTCGGTGCCGGGGGTCGGCGAGCGGCAGCTGAAGCAGATCAAGCCGTGGGAGCGCACCACGCCGGCCGGCCGCTTCGTCGGCGAGCTGGGCCGCAATGCGCACGGCAAGGACGTCGTCTGGGTGGACTACGACAACGGCGTGTCGATGCACCGCGTGATCACCAACAACCCGAAAGAGCACCGGCTGGCGCGGATGGCCTCGACCAAGCTGGCCGACAAGCGCATCTCCTACGGCTGCATCAACGTGCCGGCGCGCTTCTTCGACAGCTCCGTCAAGCCCGCGCTGTTCGCGCGCAAGGCGGTGATCTACGTGCTGCCCGAGAAGAAGCCGCTGCACCAGATCTTCCCGATGGAAGACAGCGACGCGCACACGAAATTCAGGCGGCTGCCCACCACTGTGAGCTAGCCGCCTGAGTGTTCCAAACCAGGAAAAGGATCAGCCGCGGTCGCTGCGCGCCGGACGGGCCCGGCTGCGATCGGCCGGCATCGACGTGTCGGTGCTCGTCGTGCCGGTGGCCGAGCTGTCGGTGCTCGACGGCGCGGTGCTCGACGGCATCGTGCTCGATGGGCTGGTCGACTCCGACGAGGTGCTCGGCGACGTGGTGCTGGGCGACGTGCTCGTGTCGGTCGAGCTGGATGGGCTCGTCGTGCTCGGGCTGGTCGTGCTCGGTGTCGTCGTCGGGGTGGTTGTTGTCGACGGCGATGTCGACTGATCCGTCGTCGTCGTGCTGGTGCTGCCCGATGTTTGCGCGAACGCGAAGCCGATGGCGGCTGCGGCGGCGGCAAGACCGGCGGCGATGCTCAGGCTCTTCGGTAATTTGCTCATGAATCGGTTCTCCTGCTGCAGAAATGACAAATCGCAGAGCGCGAAGCTCCCACCGCCCCACCCCGTGCACTGCGTGCCCGGCAAGGAGTCGGCATCGGAGCAGTGGGCAAGGCGCGTGCGTCGCCGGGCAACCCGCTGCAACATTCGTCGCATATCCATGCTCGGTGCGTCATCGCTGCGTGATGGCAACATCGACCACCCTTCACACACCGCACAACACCATGAAGAGACTGTCCAGAATCCTGCACACGCCGCCGACCTGCTCGACGAGGTCAAGCAGCGCGGCACACTGCGCATCGCCGTCGAAGGCACCTACCCGCCGTTCAACTACAAGGACGAGCAAGGCAAGCTGACCGGCTTCGACGTGGAGATCGCGCAAGGCATTGCCGTGAAGCTGGGCGTCAAGCCCGAGTTCACCACCACCGACTGGAGCGGCATCCTTGCCGGCCTGCAGGCGGGCAAGTACGACGTCATCGTCAACCAGGTGGCCGCCACCGACAAGCGCCGCGAGACTTTCGACTTCAGCGCGCCTTACGTCGTGTCCAGCCCCCAGCTGATCGTGCGTTCCAACGAGACACGCCAGCTCGCCACCGCCGGCGACTTGAGAGGCAAGAAGATCGGCGTCGGCCAGGGCAGCAACTATGCGGACATGGCGCGCGCCATCGACGGCGCCGAGGTGCGCACCTATCCCGGCGCCAGCGAATACTTGCAGGACCTGGCCGCCGGGCG
>VBDL01000117.1 GCA_005884255.1 Betaproteobacteria bacterium
CGGTACTGCTCCAGCGTGATCTCGAGCAGCCGCTGCGCCGATTGCAGCGCCTCCTGCTGCAATGCGGCTTGCTGCTGCAGCTGGTCGGCGAGCACCAGGTTGTCTTCCACCTCCTGCAGCGCGGTGAGCACCGTCTGCCGATAGGTGGCGGTGGCCTGGTCGGCGCTGGCGCGCGCCTGGGCACTTGCGAGGCGCCGCTGGCCGCCATCGAGGATGGCCTGCGCCAGTGCCGGCCCCACCGACCAGAACAGGTTCGGCGCGCTCAGAAGGTTTGCGAGCGACGAGCCGCGATAGCCCGCACTGGCCGATAGCGTGAGCGACGGGAAGAAGGCCGCATCGGCCACGCCGATCTGCGCGTAGGCAGCAGCCACGCGGCGCTGCGCGGCGGCGATGTCGGGGCGGCGCTGCAACAAGGCGGCCGGCAGCAGCTCGGGCACCACCGGCGGCGCGGGCAAGGCGGCGCTGCGCTCGAGCGACAGCGCCGACGGCGGCTGCCCCAGCAGCACGGCGATGGCGTGCTCGAGCTGCGCGCGCTGCGCGACCGTGTCGGTGAGCGAGGCCTGCGTGCTCTTCAGCAGCGTCTGCGCCTGCAGCACGTCGCTCTGCGCGGCCACGCCGGACTGGTAGCGCGCCTGCGTCAGCTCCAGCGAGCGCTGCTCGGCCTGCACCGTGCGCTCCAGCAGCGCCTGCTGCGCCTCGGCGGCGCGCAGGCTGAAGTAGCTCTGCGCGAGCGTGGCCTGGGCCGACAGGCGCGCCGCGGCGAGGTCATCGGCGCTCGCCTGCAGCGAGGCCTGCGCCGCCGTGGTCGCCTGCGACAGGCGGCCCCACAGGTCGACCTCCCAGCTGGCATTGGCCGACAGCGACACGGTGTTGCGCGGGCCGGTGCTGAAGCTGGTGTCAGACGATGCGTTGCTGGCCCGGCTGGCGGATGCGCCGACCGACAGCGTGGGCCAGAGCGCGCTGCGGCTCGCTTCCAGCTGTGCCCGTGCGCTCGCCACCTGCGCGACCGCCGCCTTCAGGTTCTCGTTGCCGATCACCAGCTTGACCTGCAGCTCATCGAGCACCGGGTCGTTGAAGAGGCGCCACCACTCGTCGGGCACCGCGGCGGTGGGCGTGGCGCGTTGCCACAGGCCGGTCTCCTTGAACTGCGACGGCGCAGTGACGGCCGCCGGTGGCTCGACGCGGGTGACGGCGCAGCCGGAGAGGAGCGCAGCGAGAAGGACGGTAGAGGCAATCTTCATGGGTCTTCAGGCCAATGCCGGCCGCAAACTCTGTGCGCGCCGCCGCTTCAGCCGCAGCTTGTCCATCAACACGAACACCACCGGCGTCGTGTACAGCGTCAGCAGCTGGCTCAGCACCAGCCCGCCGACGATGGCGATGCCCAGCGGCTGGCGCAGCTCGGCGCCGTCGCCGGTGCCGAGCGCCAGCGGCACGGCGCCGAAGATGGCGGCGAAGGTCGTCATCAGGATCGGCCGTACGCGCAGCAGCGCCGCGCGGTAGATCGCCGGCCCCGGCGCGGCACCGGTGGCGCGCTGATGCGAGATCGCGAAGTCGATCATCATGATCGCGTTCTTCTTGACGATGCCGATCAAGAGGATCACGCCGATCAGCGCAATGATCGAGAACTCGGTGTTGAACATCATCAGCGCCAGCAGCGCACCCACGCCGGCCGACGGCAGCGTGGACAGGATCGTCACCGGGTGCACCAGACTCTCGTAGAGCATGCCCAGCACCAGGTAGATGGCGACGATGGCCGCGGCGATCAGCAGCGGCTGCGACGACAGCGACACGCCGAGCGGCAGGTTGAAGCTGATCGTCGACGCCGGCGTGCCGCTCTGGTGGTTCACCGCCAGCGGCGTGTTGGTCGTCTCCACCCGTGCGAAGGCGGACAGCGGCACCTGCGCGCCAGCCTTGCTGGTGACGTACAGGCGCTGCAGCGTCTCGGGCCCCTGCAGGTATTCGGGTGCCAGCTCCATCACCACGCGGTACTGGTTCAGCGGGTTGTAGATCACGCCGACCTGGCGCTGGCCGAACGCGTCGTTCAACGTGGTGTCGACGGTGCTCATCGTCACGCCCAGGCGTGCGGCGGCGTCGCGGTCGATGACCAGCGAGGTCTGCTGGCCCTTGTCCTGTTGATCGGTGTTGACGTCGGCCAGTTCCGGCATCTGTGACAGCGCATTGCGCACACGCGGCTCCCAGGTGCGCAGATCGTCCAGCGAATCGGCCTGCAGGGTGTACTGGTACTGCGCATTGGCCTGGTGGCCGCCGATGCGGATGTCCTGCACCGGCACGAGGAAGAGATTGGCGCCCGGCTCGTGCGCGAGCTTGTCGCGCAGCCGCGCCACCACCTGGTCGGCCGACACCTTGCGTTCGGCGAGCGGCTTCAGCGTGACGAAGAAGTTCGCCGAGTTGCGCTGGCCGCCGCCGGTGAAGCCGTTGACGTTGGCCACTGCCGGGTCGGAGCGCACGATGCTCATGAAGCGGTCCAGCCGCTGGCGCATGATCTGGAACGAGCTGCCTTGGTCGGCCTGCACGCCGCCGAACATTTGGCCGGTGTCCTGCTGTGGGAAGAAGGTCTTCGGGATCGTCGTGTAGAGGTAGACGTTCAGCGCCATCACCGTGAGCAGCGCCAGCAGCGCCACCGGCTGGTGACGTAGCACCCAGACCAGCGAGCGGCGGTAGCCGCGCAGCAGCGCGAGGTGAAAGCGCGCTGCGATGCGTGCCACACGGCCGCGCTCGCGGCGCACGGTGGGGCGGGCTTTCAGCAAGGTGGCGGCCATCATCGGCGTGGCCGTGAGCGACACCAGCATCGACAGGAGGATCGCCGCGGACAGCACCACCGCGAACTCGCGGAACAGCCGCCCGACGACGCCGCCCATCAGCAGGATCGGAATGAACACCGCCACCAGCGACAGGCTGATCGACACCACCGTGAAGCCGATCTCGCGCGCGCCCTTCAGCGCCGCGTCGCGCGGCGCCATGCCGTGCTCGATGTGGCGGCTGATGTTCTCGGCGACGACGATCGCGTCGTCGACGACGAAGCCGGTGGCCACGGTGAGCGCCATCGCCGACAGGTTGTCGAGGCTGTAGCCGGCGAGGTACATCACGCCGAAGGTGCCGGCCAGCGACACCGGCACCGCCACCGCGGGCAGCAGCGTCGCGCGCCAGCTGCGCAGGAACAGCAGCACGACGAGGATCACGAGGCCCACCGCGATGGCCAGCGCGCGCTCGACCTCGCGCAGCGAGGCGCGGATCGTCGGCGTGCGGTCGCTGATCACATCGAGGTCGATGGCCTGCGGGATCGATGCGCGCAGCCGCGGCAGGATCTCGCGCACGCGGCCCACGGTCTCGATCACGTTGGCGCCCGGCTCCTTCAGGATGAACAGCAGGATGGCCGGCTTGCCGTTGGCCACGCCGTAGTTGCGCGTGTCCTGCACCGAGTCGACGACGTCGGCCACGTCGCGCAGGCGCACCGCGGCGCCATTGCGGTAGCTCAGCAGCACCGGCGCGTAGTCGGCCGCGGTGCGCGCCTGGTCGTTGGCGCCCACCTGCCAGTAGCGCGCGCCCTGCTCGACCGCGCCCTTGGGCCGGTTCGCATTGGTCGCGGTGATGGCCATGCGCACGTTGTCCAGCGCGATGCCGTTGGCTGCGAGCTTGTCGGGGTTCAGCTCCACGCGCACTGCCGGCAGTGCGCCGCCGCCGACGTTCACCTGCCCCACGCCATCCACCTGCGACAGCCGCTGCGCGAGCACAGTGGACGCCGCGTCGTACATCTGGCCGCGCGTCAGCGTGTCCGACGTGAGCGACAGGATCATGATCGGCGCATCGGCCGGGTTCACCTTGCGATAGGTCGGGTTGCTCGGCATGCCGCTGGGCAGCAGCGTGCGCGCGGCGTTGATCGCGGCCTGCACGTCGCGCGCCGCGCCATTGATGTCGCGGCTCAGGTCGAACTGCAGCGTGACGCGCGTGGAGCCCAGCGACGAGCTCGACGTGATCTCGTTGACGCCGGCGATGCTGCCCAGCGCGCGCTCCAGCGGCGTCGCCACCGTCGCGGCCATCGTCTCCGGGCTGGCGCCGGGCAGGTTGGCGCTGACCGAGATGGTCGGAAAATCCACTTGCGGCAGCGGCGCGATCGGCAGCAGCTGGAAGCCGAGCACGCCGGCCAGCGCTATGCCCAAGGTGATCAGTGTGGTGGCGACCGGACGCGCAATGAACGGCGCGGAGATGTTCATGCCGCCGCCTCTTCACCCCGCCGCCGCCAGCGCTGTGCCAGGCGCGCGAAGCCGAGGTAGATCACCGGCGTGGTGAACAGCGTCAGCAGCTGGCTGACGATCAGGCCGCCGACCATCGTCACGCCCAGCGGGTGGCGCAACTCGTGGCCCACGCCGGTGCCCAGCATCAGCGGCAGCGCGCCGAGCAGCGCGGCCATCGTCGTCATCAGGATGGGGCGGAAGCGCAGCAGGCTGGCCTGATGTATGGCCGCGCGCGGCTCGAGCCCCTGCTCGCGCTCGGCATCCAGCGCGAAGTCGATCATCATGATCGCGTTCTTCTTGACGATGCCGATCAGCAGCACGATGCCGATGATGCCGACGATGCCGAGGTCCAGCCGCGCGGCGAGCAGCGCGAGCAAGGCGCCGAGACCGGCCGACGGCAGCGTCGAGAGGATCGTCACCGGGTGGATGTAGCTCTCGTAGAGCACGCCCAGCACGATGTACATCGTGACCACCGCGGCGAGGATCAGCAGCAAGGTGTTGGTGAGCGATGCGCGAAAGGCTTCGGCCGCGCCCTGGAAGCTGGTCTCGATGCTGGCGGGCAGATCGAGCTGCGCTTCCTCGGCCTTGATCGCATCGACCGCCGCACCGAGCGACGCGCCGGGCGCCAGGTTGAACGAGATCGTCGCCGCAGGGAACTGCGCCACGTGGTTCAGCGCCAGCGCTGCCGGCCGCTCGACGATGCGCGCCACCGACGACAGTGGAACCTGCGTGGTGCTGCTGGTGCCCGCCGCATTGACGATGGTGCCCGGCACGTACAGCCCTTCGAGCGCGCGCGGCCCCGTCTTGAACCTCGGCGCCGCCTCGAGCACCACGCGGTATTGGCTGGCCTGCGTGTAGATGGTGGAGATGAGCCGCTGGCCGAAGGCGTTGTACAGCGCGGTGTCGATGGCCGACACCGTGACGCCGAGCCGGCCAGCGGCTTCGCGGTCGATCTGCACATAGGCCTGCAGGCCCTGATCCTGCAGGTCGGTGGCCACGTCCACCAGTTGCGGCAACGCCTTCAGGCGCTCCAGCAGCTTGGCGGTGGAGCTCGCGAGCTCGGCAGTGTCCGGCGAGCTGAGCAGGAACTGGTACTGCGTTTTCGACACGCGGTCTTCGATCGTCAGGTCCTGCACCGGCTGCATGTAGGCGCTGATGCCGGGCACCCGCGCGGTGCTGTCGGCCAGGCGCCGGATCACATCGCTGGCCGATTCGCGCTGGCCGAAGGGCTTGAGCACGATCTGCATGCGCCCGGTGTTCAGCGTCGGATTCGCGCCGTCGACGCCGATGAAGGACGTGAGGTGGTCGACCGCCGGGTCCTTGAGGATCGCATCGGCCAGCGCCTGCTGGCGCTCGCTCATCGCGTCGTACGAGGTGGTTTGCGTCGCCTCGAAGCCCTTGGGGACGGCGACATAGAGCAGCCCGGTGAGCACCACCGTGAGCGCGAAGACGAGCAGCGTCGCGCGCGGCCGGTCGAGCACCCAGTCGAGCATGCGGCCGTACTGCTGGATCGTGCGCTCGAAGGCGGCGCCGAACCAGGCGCCGAGGCGCGAGTGCTTGCGCTCGCGCTCAGGCTTCAGGAGCCGCGCGCTCATCATCGGCGTCAGCGTGAGCGACACGAAGGCCGAGATCAGGATGGACACCGCCAGCGTGATCGCGAACTCGTGAAAGAGCCGCCCGACGACGTCGCCCATGAAGAGCAGCGGGATCAGCACGGCAATCAGGGACACGGTCAGCGAGATGATCGTGAAGCCGATCTGCTTGGCGCCCTTGAAGGCCGCCTGCATCGGCGATTCGCCTTCTTCGACGAAGCGGGCGATGTTCTCGATCA
>VBDL01000118.1 GCA_005884255.1 Betaproteobacteria bacterium
AGCTGTCGCTGGCCCGGTTCCGCAAAGGGCGCGGCTGCTCGCGCTGCAACGGCGTCGGGTTCAGCGGCCGGCGCGGCGTTTTCGAGATGCTGGAAATGACCCCGGCCTTGACGGATGCCCTGCAGCGCGAGGATGCCCAGCTCATCGACACGCTCGCGCGCGCCCAGATCGGGCGGCGCACCCTGGCCCACGGCGCCGTCACGATGGTGGTGGAGGGCAAGTCCACGGCGGCCGAAGCCATGACCATTGCCGAGTAGGCGCCCAACCCCGGAGCACTGACGATGCAGACCTACCTCTACGAAGGGCGCAACAAGCTTGGCGAAAGGATGCATGGCCGCATCGACTCGGCCAACCCGCAGGCGGTCGCGAAGTGGCTGCTGGAGAGCGACATTTCCCCGACCAAGATCAGGGAGCTGCCAAAGCCCGCCCCACAGCCGGAATGGTTCACCAACCTGACCGGCGAGAACAGGGTGTCGATGCTGGAACTGCAGTTGCTGACGCGTCAGATGGCCAACATGGTGCGCGCCGGCATGCCGCTGATGCTGGCGATCGAGGGCATCCAGCACGCGACCGCCAGCAAGGCGCTCGCCAAGGCGCTGCTGGCCGTGCGTGCCGACCTGGACCGCGGCTCGGAGCTGAGCGCCGCGTTCGCGCGGCATCCGAAGATCTTCGACGACTTCTACGTCAACATGATCAAGGTGGGCGAAGGCTCGGGGCACCTGGACGAAGCCTTCCGCGCCCTGTTCAAGCAGATCGAATTCGATCGCGACCTGAACAAGAAGGTGAAGTCGGCGGTGCGCTATCCCACCTTCGTGATGTCGGCGCTGGCGATCGGCATGTCGGTGCTGATGCTCTTCGTGATCCCGGTGTTCGCGGCCACCTACAAGAACCTCAAGGCCGAGCTCCCCGCGATCACGCAGGTGCTGATCTCGATCTCGCAGTTCAGCCGCGCCTATTGGTGGCTGGTGCTGGCCATGATCGGCGCCGCGGTCTTTCTCTTCCGAAAGTGGACCGCCACCGAGCGCGGGCGCTATCTGTGGGACCGCACCAAGACCCGCCTGCCCGTCATCGGCAGCATCCTGACCAAGGCGAGCGTCGCCCGGTTCTGTCGCAACTTCGCGATGGCCAGCCGCAGCGGCGTGCCCTTGGTGCCTTCGCTCGAGCTCGCCGCGCGGGTGGTTGGCAACGCCTTCTACGAGCAACGCATTCTGCAGATGCGCCGGGGCGTGGAGCGCGGGGAGAGCTTTACCCGTGTCGCGACGACCGCAGGGATCTTCTCGTCCATGGAAATCCAGATGATCAGCGTGGGCGAGGCCACGGGCGAGGCGCCTGAGATGATGGAGCAGATTGCCCAGATCCACTCCGAGGACGTGACCTACGAGGTCAGCAAGCTCAGCGAGACCATCGAGCCCATCCTGCTGGGCATCATGGGCGTGATGGTTGGCATCCTGCTGCTGGGAGTGTTTACGCCGCTCTGGAACCTGGGCCAGGCGACCTTGCACCCCGGCGGGCATTGAGCTGCGGCAAGCAACAAAAACTAGCGCCTGAACATAGGCCGCGAGGGTTCTACCGGGCTTCTCGATCGCGGAGACTCGCCGTCGCATGCCGCGCCTCTTCGAGCGCCGGCGACCGGTCCCCACACAACGACGAGAACCATGAGACAAGTTCCGGCCACCCTCACTTCGCTTTCGCTCGCCATCGCGTCGATGGCCGCTCTCGCGCAGCAGGCCGCGCCGCCGCCACCGGCCGGCGCAGCGAGTGCGCCTGACAGCGGCACGGCCGGAGAACCCGAAGTCCAACGCGTCACCATCACCACCGGCACGCGCAGCGCCAAGGCGGTGGACAAGATCCCGGGCGCCATCACCGTGGTGTCGAAGGAAGAGCTGCAGCGCACCTTGCTGCTCACCGAGGATGCGACCGCGGTGCTCGCGCGCACCGTGCCCGGCTATGCCGAATCGTCGCAGGCGATGAGCAACACCGGCGAGACGCTGCGCGGCCGCATCGCGCTGCGCCTGTTCGACGGGGTGCCGCAAGGCTCGCCGCTGCGCGAGGGCAACCGCGCCGGCACCTTCACCGACATGGGTGTGGTCGGGCGCATCGAGGTGATCAACGGGCCGTCGGCGGCCGAAGGCATCGGCGCGGCGGGCGGCATCATCAACTATGTCTCGAAGGTGCCCACCAAGCCGGGCAACGAGTTCACCCTGACCACGCGCTACAGCACGCAATTCCACGACGACAGCGCGAGCTGGAAGGTGGGCGGCACCTTCGCGCGCAAGGAGGAGGCCTACGACCTCTTCGTGGCCGCGTCAACGGTGGATCGCGGCATCACCTACGACGCCAACGGCCGGCGCATCGGCCCCAACACCAGCGGCTCGGTGGCCGATTCGAAGGCCGACAACTTCTTCGGCAAGGTCGGCTTCAACTTCGGCGAAGACAATGTCCAGCGCATCCAGCTCGGCGTGAGCCGCTTCAAGATCACGGGCAAGGGCAACTACATCCTCGTCGACGGTGATCGAGCCACCGGTGTCACCAACACCGCGGAGCCCGGCCACGCGCTGGGCTCGAAGACCGAGTTCAACGACTTCCAGCAGGTGACGGCCGCCTACCACCACGACAACCTGCTCGGCGGCATGTTCACCGCCGACGTGTACTACGCCGACCAGGGCATGCGCTTCCCGCCCGAGGACGGCGCCGACCGGCAGGACCCGCTGATCGCGCCGCTGGGCACCTTGATCGACCAGTCGGAGATCCATACGCGCAAAAAGGGCGCGCGCACGTCGTGGACCAGGCAGGACCTGTTCGTGCAGGGGCTGGAGCTGCGCGCGGGCGTCGACGTGGTGCAGGACACCGCCGAGCAGAAGCTCGCATTGACCGACCGCCTGTGGGTGCCGCCCATGGTCTACAAGAGCACCGCGCCGTATGCGCAGCTCTCGTACGACATCGGCCCGTTGACGCTGAGCGGCGGCCTGCGGCACGAAGACGGCCGGCTGTCGGTGGACACCTACACCACCACCTACTTCCGCAACCGCGTGCTGGTGACCGGCGGCGAGCTCGGCTACCAGGCCGACCTGCCGAACATCGGCCTGGTGTGGCGGCTGCCGCAGAACTGGTCGGTGTTCGCGTCGTACAGCAAGGGCTTCAGCCTGCCCAACATCGGCATCCCGCTGCGCAACATCAACCAGCCCGGGCAGTCCGTCGAAGGCATCCTCGACCTGCAAGCCATCATCGTCGACAACAAGGAAGTCGGCTTCACCTGGCGCGGCGCGATGGGCTCCATGAGCGGCTCGGTGTACGAGTCGAAGTCGGACCTCGGCGTGTCGCTGTCGATCGACCCGGTGACCAACGACTTCGTGATGAACCGCGCGCCGGTCACGATCCGCGGCCTGGAGCTGTCGGGCGAGCTGTTCCTGTCGAGGCAGTGGAAGGCCTCGGCGCTGTACTCGCGCATCCGCGGCTACACCACCTTCGTGAAGGACGGCCCGTTGGACAAGCAGATGGGCATCAACGACATCAACCCCGACAAGCTGGGCCTCGCGGCCAGCTGGAAGCCGGTGCCCGGCGCCGACGTCACGCTCGGGGCCACCAAGCTCATGTCGCGCGACCTCAACGTGGGCACCAGCGCCGAGGAGCACACCACCGGCTACACCTTGTGGGACCTGGGCGCGAACCTCGACACGCGCTGGGGCAAGTTCTCGCTCGGCGTGGAGAACCTGACGAACAAGTTCTACATCCTCAGCTGGTCGCAGGTGGCTGGCTTTCGCAACTACTGGGCAGGCCGCGGCCGCGTTGCCTCGCTCACCTACACCGCCACGTTCTGAGTGTTCCCCAAGCTGAAGCGGTTCGCGCCGCTGTTGTGCTGTACCACGCTGCTGCTGGTGACCGCAGCGCGGGCGGCCGAGGACCTGGAAGGCTTCTCCGCCGCGCGCCTCACGCGCTTGCATCGGTTCATGCAGCAGGCCACCGACGGTGCCGGCTACCTCGGCGCGGTGACGCTGGTGATGCGCCACGGCCGCATCGTCGACTGGCAGGCCTACGGCAGCCGCGACCTGGCGCGCAGCGCAGCGATGCCGCGCGACGCGATCTTTCGCATCTACTCGATGACGAAGACGATCACCTCGATCGCCGTGCTGATGCTGATGGAAGAGGGCCGCCTCGGGCTCGATGACCCGGTCGCGCGCTACTTGCCGGCGTTCACCTCGATGCAGGTGTTCGCCGGCGGCAGACCCGACGCGCCCGTGCTGCGAGCCGCCCGCCGGCCGATCACGCTGCGCCACCTGCTCACGCACACCGCGGGCTTCGCCACCACAGGGGTCGGCGCGGTGGAGGCGGCGGACCTGGGCGATTTCACCGAGCGCCTCGCACGGGTGCCGCTGGCCACCGACCCCGGCCAGCGCTTCGCCTATGACGGCATGGCCACCGAGACCCTGGCGCGCGTGGTCGAGGTGGTGTCGGGCCTGCCGTTCGACCGCTTCCTGCAGCAGCGCGTGTTCGAGCCGCTGGGCATGCGCGACACCGGGTTCAGCGTGCCGCCGGCGCAGCGCGCACGCATCGCCGATCTCACGGCGATGGGCGACGACGCTCGGCTCAAGCTCGCCGACACGCATTCGGCCGCCCATCCCGGCGAGCCGCTGAAGCGCTATCCCAGCGGCGCCGGCGGCCTGTACTCCACCGCGGCCGACTGTGCGCGCCTGTGCCAGATGCTGCTCGACGGCGGGCGCGTGGACGGTGTGTCCCTGCTCGGGCGCAAGACGGTGGCGCTGATGATGATGAACCACCTCGTCGGCATGCTCGATCCGCC
>VBDL01000119.1 GCA_005884255.1 Betaproteobacteria bacterium
TTCCGCAGCGGGGACCAGCATCGCGCATCCCCACCGAGCCAGGCTGCAGGCGTCGCGCGACCACCAAAGCGTCGTCATCACGGCGACCGCAAAAAGAGACTGAACCTCGTTGCCACCCATCTCGGGAAGAGCGCCCTGCAAGCACTCGCACGACGCGAACGCTTCATCACGGGCCTGGAGATCGAGGCCGACTGAGCATCGAAGCCAGGAGGTACGCGACCGTCCGCGTTCCGGCCGCGGGCGCCCGCACTCAGGCAGCCTGCGGCTCGTCGCTGTACGCCGCCACGCCGCGCGGCACATATACGCCTTCGCACTGCTCGAGAAGCTCCTCGGTCTTGGCGCGCGGGTTGTAGAACTGCTTGTACCAGAGGCGTACCTTCATGAACGGGCCGTCGCTGGGCAGGAACAGGCCATTGAGGCAGGGCGCCTTGCGCGACCAGACCTCGAAGTCCTGCGCGAAGGCGGCCAGCGCCGCGGCCTGGAACTCGCGCGCGGCGATCTCGTCGGCCTTGGTGACGGCGGCATTGCGGCCCGGCGACTTGACCATCAGCGCATGCCAGACCTTGATCGAGCCGTCGTCGACCGGCGTGTGCGCGATCAGCATGATCGAGTCGAAGAGGCCCGTGAGGTGCGAGATCAGCACGCCCGGGCCGTGGTAGGTGGTGTTCGTGTCGAGCGTCGGGCTCACGCCGTCGGGGCCGACCAGGGTGCGGTGCGGTCCGCTCTGGCGTTGCGTCGCCGTGTGGCCGCGCAGTTCGTTCTCGTACTTCTGCACCGTCGAGCCGTGGATCGGCCCCAGGTGGCTGTAATCGGCGATGTTGTCGATGACTTCCTGCTGGTGCTGGTTGAGCACGCCCAGATGGTCGAACTTCCAGCGCACCCAGGACGGGTCATCCCATTGCGGCAGCGACGGGTGCTGCCAATCGGGTGCGCCGCCCTCCGGGTCGTGCCAGACCCACACGCCTCCCAGGCTCTCGACGACGGTCCATGACTTGACGCAGGCGGCCGCCGGGACCGGGCCGGCGTGATAGGGGATCTCGTTGCACTTGCCATCGGGGCCGAAGCGCCACGCGTGGTACGGGCAGCGGATGTCGTCGCCTTCGACGTTGCTGCCGCCGCGGTCGAGCACGACGTACGAGGTGCTGTTCGGCGCCGCGAGGTGCGTCTTCATGTGCGGGCAGTAGGCGTCGAGCAGCACGACCTTGCCGCTCGCGCGCCCGCGGTACAGCGCGAAGTCTTGCCCGAAGAAGCGCACCGCCAGCGGCTTGTGCGTGTCGAGCTCGGCGGCGTCGGCGATCATGAACCAGCCGCGCGGGAAGGTGTATTCGCCGAGGCGATAGTCTTTGGACGTTGCCATGAAGTCTCCGGTCAAACAGGGGGGCACTGCGTCGCGCGATTCTTCCGGGCGGCCGAGCCGCGCGCATACCCCGTTCGGACGATCTCAGCGCCCTTCATCAGGCTGACGTTCGACCAGAAGCTGCGGGTTGGAGCTGCCTTGCATCGTGGCGGGCATGTTCGGCAGCGGCGCACTGGGCGACATCGTCCGTTCGGACGTGTCGGCTCCGGCCCGGCATTCCTAGAGTGGCCGCATGCGCCCCAGCCCCGACTTCGAAGACCGTGTCGCGCTCGTCACCGGCGGCACCAAGGGCATCGGCTTCGGCATCGCCGAGGCCTTCCTTGGCGCAGGCGCCCGTGTCGTGGTGTGCGCCCGCACGGCCCCGGCCTCGTTGCCGCGAGCGCACGCGCGGCAGGCCGAGTTCCTCGCCTGCGACGTGCGCGAAGCTGAAGCCGTGCGCGCCCTCGTGGCGGCGGTGGTCGAGCGGCATGGCCGGCTCGACGTGCTGGTGAGCAATGCCGGCGGCAGCCCGCCGGGCAATGCCGCGACGCTGTCGCCGCGCTTCCACGAAGGGGTGATCCGCCTCAACCTGCTCGCGCCGCTGCATCTGGCTCAGGCCGCGAACGTAGCGATGCAGGCGCAGCCGGATGGTGGCGTGATCGTCTTCATCGGCAGCGTCAGCGCGCAACGGCCGTCGCCCGGCACGGCGGCCTACGGCGCAGCCAAGGCGGGTGTGCTCAGCCTCACGGCATCGCTTGCCGTCGAGTGGGCACCCAAGGTGAGGGTAGTGGCGGTCAGCCCCGGGCTCGTGCGCACCGAGCAATCACATCTGCACTACGGCGATGGGGATGGCCTCGCGGCGGTCGGCGCTACGGTGCCGGCGGGCCGCCTGGCCGAGCCGGCCGATGTGGCCGAAGCCTGCCTGTTTGTCGCGTCGCCGCGCGCGGCCTACATCAGCGGCACCCAGCTGCTGCTGCACGGCGGCGGCGAGCGTCCGGCATTTCTTGGTGCGGCCAACGCGGCAACGGAGGGACCTCCATGAAACTGGGCATGAGGCACAAGCTGCTGCTGGGCGCTGCCATCCTGGCGGCGGTGGGCAGCGGCACGATCGCGGCGGGCTTATGGGACGAATTCGACGCGATGGGCATGCTGCCGCCGCGCCCGGCGCACAACGCACCGGCTCCCCACGGCGCGAGACTGGAAGGCCCACCCGAGTACCAGGCGCGCCTCGTGGCGCTGCAGATGTCTTCGACGTCATTCTTCGAGCTGTGGCGCCTGCATGCGCGATAGGCTGAAACGCATCCTGCGGCTGCCGGCCGCGGTCCTCGGAGACGGGGTGTGCGCCGCGGTGCTGTGCGCCGCCAGCCTTGCCGGATACGCCATCGTCTTCCGGCTGGCGGTCGCCGTGCTCGGCACGTGATGAATCGCGCGCTCAGCGATTCACGTCGACCACGGTGCGGCCACGCAACCGGCCTTCGAGCAGATCGACCGACTTCTCAATCACTTCCGACAGCCCGATCTCCTGCGTCATGCGCTCGAGCTTGTCGGCGCCCAGGTGCCCGGCGAGCAACTGCCAGGCTTCGGCGCGCTTGGCGTTGTCCACGAACACGCAGTTGATGCCGTACAGCGTGATGCCGCGCAGGATGAAGGGCATCACCGTGGCAGGGAAGTCGCCGCCCTGCGCCAGGCCGCAAGCGGCAACCGCGCCATTCCAGCGGGTGGCTGCGCAGGCATTGGCCAGCGTATGACTGCCCGCCGTGTCGATCACGCCGGCCCAGCGCTCGCTCTGCAGCGGCTTGCCCGGCGATGAAAGCTCGGCGCGGTCGATGATGTGCTGGGCGCCCAGCGCCTTCAGGTAGGCGGCCTCGTGCGGCCGGCCGGTGGAGGCGGTGACGGTGTAGCCCAGGCCGGCAAGCAGGGTCACGGCCACCGAGCCCACCCCGCCGGTCGCGCCGGTGACCAGCACCTCGCCGTCACCGGGGCGCAGCCCGTGCTTGCGCAGCGCCATCACGCACAGCGCTGCGGTGTAGCCCGCCGTGCCCACGGCCATGGCCTGGCGCGTGCTGTAGGCCTCGGGCAGGCGCAGCAGCCAGCCGCCGGCCAGGCGGGCGTACTGCGAGAAGCCGCCCCAGTGCGTCTCGCCCAGGCCCCAGCCGTTGACGACCACGCGATCGCCCGGCTTCCAGGCGGGGTCGGCACTGTCTTGCACCACGCCCGCGAGGTCGATGCCCGGCACCAGCGGCCATTTCTTCACGATGGCGCCGCGGCCGGTAACGGCCAGCGCATCCTTGAAGTTGAGGCTCGAGTATTCGATGCGCACCGTGACGTCGCCCGGCGGCAGTTGCTCGCGCTCCATGCGCTCGAACCGTGCCACGGTGCGCTTGTCCTCTTGGGTGAGCAGCAATGCGGTGAACATGGTGTTCTCCTTTCCGGCGATGGCTGCAGGATGAGCGGTGATTCGATCTCGTGCAACCCGCCGTCGCGCACCGATGCCTCTTGCATCGCTGCGTGTCTCCCGTGAGGGCCGACAAAGTACGATACAAACGCGCAGGCGCGAGCGGACGACTTGCGAATAAGGTGCAGCGATGGAACGCCCCGATCACGTTCTCGTCGTCGACGACGACCGCGAGATCCGCAACCTCGTCGGTGAGTACCTCGCCAACAGTGGATTGCGCGTCAGCACGGCGGCAGACGCTCGGCAGATGCGCTCGGTGATGGCGACGGCGCCGGTCGACCTGATCGTGCTCGACGTGATGCTGCCGGGCGAAGACGGGTTGTCGATCTGCCGCGAGCTGCGCACGCGAGCTGCCGAGCCGGTGCCGGTGTTGATGCTCACCGCGCGATCCGACGAGAGCGACCGCATCCTGGGCCTCGAGATGGGCGCTGACGACTACCTCGCCAAGCCCTTCGCGGCCCGGGAACTGCTGGCGCGCATCCGCGCGATCCTGCGGCGTGCTCGCATGCTGCCGCCGAACATGCGCCCGACGACCGAGGTCGACGGCTACCGGTTCGGTGGCTGGCTGCTCGACACGCGGGCTCGGCACCTCGTCGACGCCGAGGGGACCATGGTCGCGCTGACGGGAGCGGAGTTCCGCCTGCTTCTCGCCTTCCTCGAGCACGCACAGAAGGTGCTCAACCGGGACCAGCTTCTCAACCTGACCCAGGGTCGCGACACCGAGGCCTTCGATCGCTCCATCGATCTGCTCGTGAGTCGGCTCAGGCGGCGACTGCGGGACGAGGCACGCGAGCCGCGCTACATCAAGACCGTTCGCAATGGGGGCTACGTGATGTGCGCCACCGTGACGGCAGTCCACGCTCAGGCATGACGCGCGCGACAGACCTCGCGGCACTGCGCGATCGCTTGTGGCCGCGCACGCTGACCGGCCGCGTCGCGGCGGTGCTCGTGGTCGCCTTGACGCTGACGCATGTCGTCGCCATTGCCTGGCTTCTCGGCGGCCGCGCCATGCTGGCACGCGACCTGATGTTCGACTATCTCGGCCCCGACGTGGCTTCCTCCGTCGCGATGCTCGAGCGCTTGCCGGCCGATGAGCGCGCAGTGTGGCTGCCGCGGCTGGCGCGCAGCAACTATCGCTACAGCCTGGGCGGCGACGACGCCCGCACCCTCGACGACTCCTGGCCGGCGCAGCAGATTGCCCGGAAGCTGCAGCAAGTGCTCGGGGCGGAGCGCGGATTGACGGTGCGCCACGGGCGCGAGCCGGGCCAGCGGACCGTGCAACTGCGCCTGG
>VBDL01000142.1:0-5534 GCA_005884255.1 Betaproteobacteria bacterium
CCTGCAAGGCCTCTCGCGCTACGGCAACGACCTGACCAACGGGCTGCTCGAGGCCGACTACATCGTCGTCGAGATGGCGCGCCACATCCTCGGCGAGAACTGGATGCCGGACTACGTGGCGCGTGCCAACGCCGGCGGCATCGAGCGGGTGTTGGTTTAGGGCTGGTAGGGCTGCGTGTCGGCGAAGCCGTTCGCCGTGCGCTTCATCACCAGGGTCTCTTAGGCTGCGCGAACCGGGTGTATCTCGGCAGCCGACGCCACCGGCTGCGTCTCGCCGAACAATGAGGCACGGAACGAGGCGGCGGTGGCCCGGTCGTCGATGGCCCACAGCAGCAGCGCGCGCGCCGACATCGGCTTGGCGAACAGGTAGCCCTGCAGCTCGTCGCAGCCCATCTCGCCGAGGATCTGCTGCTGGCGGATGTTCTCCACGCCTTCGGCCACCACGCGCAGGCCTAAAGCGTGCGCGAGCTTCACCACCGCATCGACCACCGCGCGCGCGTCGGCGCTGTGCTCGACGTCCATCACGAAGCTGCGGTCGATCTTCAGCTCCTCGGCCGGCAGCTTGCGCAGGTAGCTCAGGCTCGAGTAGCCGGTGCCGAAGTCGTCGATCGACAGGTGAATGCCCGCCTCGCCCAGCCGGCGGAAGGTCTCCTGCGTGGCCTGGGTGTCTTCCATCGCCACCGACTCGGTGATCTCGCAGGTGAGCAGCGACGGGTGGATGTGGTGGCGCTCGAGCGCGCTCTCGATGCGCTGCACGATGTCTTCCTGGCGCATCTGCTGGGCCGACAGGTTGATCGCCACGCGCATGCGCAGCCCTTTGTCGCGCCACACGCGCGCCTGGCGGCAGGCGTCCTCGATGACCCAGCTGCCGAGCGCGCCGATCAGCCCGAAGCGCTCGGCGATGGGAATGAAGGTGCTCGGCGGCACCAGGCCGCGCGTCGGGTGCTTCCAGCGCAGCAGCGCCTCGGCGGCGGTGACCTTGCCGCTGAGCGCGTCGATCTTCGGCTGGAAGAAGAGCTCCATCTCCTTGCGCTCGAGCGCCACGCGCAGATCGCGCAGCAGGTCGAACTGCTCGTGCGCGTCGGCGTCCATCTCGGGCGAATAGAAGCAGTGGCAGGAGCCGCCAGCGCGCTTGGCCGCCGCCATCGCGGCATCGGCGCGGGCCAGCAACTTCGAGGCGCCGCCGCTGTCGGGATAGAACACGATGCCCACCGAGCAGGAGATGGCCACGTCGCGGTCTTCGATTGCGTAGGGCCGGCCCAAGCTCTCGATCAGCTGCATCGCCGCGGCGGCCACGGCCTCTTGCGTCGACGCACCGCGCATCAGCACGACGAACTCGTCACCGCCCACCCGCGCGACAACGCCGTGGCTACGCGCCAGCGCGCGCAGCCGCTCGCCCACCTGCGCGAGCAGGCGGTCGCCGTTGGTGTGGCCGAAGGTGTCGTTGACCGGCTTGAAACCATCGAGATCGACGAACAGCACCGCCAGGCGGCCGTGCGTCTTGTCGCAGGCGGCCGCCGCCGATGCGAGCTGCTGCTCGAAGTACACGCGCGTGGGCAGCTGCGTCAGACCGTCCAGCGCCGGTCCATCGCTGGCGGCGCGTTGCGCCGCTTCGGCCAGGCGTCGCGGCGCCTCGCGCAGCGCCAGCAGCAGCACCGCGGCCAGCAGGACCATGCCGCACAGCGCCAAGCCCTCGGGCCACAGCGCGGCGGGCTCGTCGTGCACGCGGCTGCTGGTGGCCAGCGCGCTGCCCAGCGAAACGATGGCGGCCGCGACGATGGCCGCGGAGGGTCTCAGCACGGAGCTCAAGCGCGTGCCGGCGCGCTCGAGCGCAAGCAGCACCAGCGACGCCGCCAGCACGGCCATCAACAGTCCGGATCCGCCGGCGCCAGCCCAGGTTTTGTACGTCCCGGGCGCCACCAGCAGCGCGTGCGCACCGGCCAGCACCAGCGTGGCCAAGGTGGCCGCCGCCGAGGCAGGCAGCGCGCGGCGCGCCAGCGCGACGGCCGCGGCCCGCGCCATGCCGGCCAGCGCCAGCGCCAGCGCCCAGGCGAGGGCGGAGCGAATGTCGCGGTCGGTGGTGAGCGTGCCATCGCCCGGCATCAAGTGGCCGGGCCACCACAGGCCGGTGGCCACCAGCACGGTGGCGGTGGCGAGCAGGGCCCTGGACAAGGGCTTGCCGCGGCCGCGCGCCGCCGCGCCGAGCGTGGCGCCGAGCCACAGCAGCAGCGCGCCCAGCGTCAGTGCGGACGCCAGGACGACGGGCTCATGAGCGAAAAGCAGATCCAGCGGCATCCAGCCTCCTTGCCAGCGTTGCACCGCTTCGTCGCGCAAGGTTCCTCCTGGCGCTCGGACTCGTTGCCCGCTCTTTCGACGGCTGTGCGCGTATCTTGAGATGGATCACCGGCTGCGGATATGCTCTGAATCAATGGACACCGCAGCGAATCGACCCGACTGTGAGCTTTGCCGCAATGATGGCGGCCACCTGATCTGGCGCGACGAGCGCTGGCGCGTCGTGCGCGTGGAGGATGCGGCCTTCCCGGCCTTCTATCGTGTGATCTGCAATCACCACGTCGCCGAGTTCGGCGATCTGCTGGCCACCGAGCGTGCGCGCTGCATGGACCTGGTGGTGGGCGTGGAGCGCACGCTGCGTGAACTGCTCTCGCCGACGAAGGTCAATCTCGCGTCGCTGGGCAACATGGTGCCGCACCTGCACTGGCACGTGATCGCCCGCTTCGAGTGGGACAGCCACTTCCCGCAGCCGGTGTGGGGCGCGGCGCAGCGGGTGCTGCAGCCGGCGGCGGCGCAGCGCTTGCCACGAGGCCTGGACGAGCTCGATGACGCCGTGGCGCAGTCGCTGCGCCACGCATAGCCGGGGATACACTGGTCGGCGAGAGCCGAGCCATGCCCACACCTGTCAACATTGCCCCCACATCGATCACCGCCCACCAGCAGTCGCGCATGCTCGAGGTCGGTTTCGACGACGGCGCGCTATTCCGCATCCCTTTCGAGCTGATGCGCGTGTACTCGCCATCGGCCGAGGTGCAAGGCCATGGTCCCGGCCAGGAGGTGTTGCAGACTGGCAAGCGCGGTGTCGAAATCGTGGCGCTTGAACCCGTGGGTCACTACGGCCTCAAGCCCACGTTCTCAGACGGCCACGATACCGGCATCTACTCCTGGAGCTACCTCTATCACCTGGGCTCCGACCAAGAGGCCTTGTGGCAGCGCTACGAGCAGCGCCTGGCCGACGCCGGTGTCGAGCGCGATGCACCTATGGCCGAGAAGGCTGGCGGCGCCTGCGGCCACCACTAATCCTTCGATACTCCGGGGCTTCCATGACCCAGCAAACCCACTTCGGATTCCAGAGCGTCGACGAGCAGGAAAAGGCGGGCCGCGTGCGCGGCGTGTTCGACTCCGTCGCGTCGAGGTACGACGTGATGAACGACCTCATGTCCATGGGCCTTCATCGCGCCTGGAAGGCCTACACGGTGGCGGTGGCCGCGGTGCGCGAGGGGGACCGCGTGCTCGACATCGCCGGCGGTACCGGCGACCTGGCGCGCGCCTTCGCCAAGCGCGTGGGCCCACGCGGCGTGGTGCTGCACACCGACATCAACGAGGCCATGCTGCGCCAGGGCCGTGACCGGCTGCTCGACGAAGGGCTGGTCTTGCCGACGACGATCTGCGACGCCGAGGAACTGCCCTTCCCCAGCGCCAGCTTCGATCTCGTCAGCGTCGCCTTCGGCTTGCGCAACATGACGCACAAGGAACGCGCACTGGCCGAGATGGCCCGCGTTCTGCGCTCAGGGGGGCGCCTGCTGGTGCTGGAGTTCTCCAAGATCGCGAAACCTTTGGAAAAGGTGTACGACTGGTATTCCTTCAACGTGCTGCCCAGGCTGGGGCAGTGGGTGGCCGGCGACGCGCAGAGCTACCGCTATCTGGCGGAGTCGATTCGCATGCACCCGGGCCAGCAGGAATTGAAGGCGATGATGAAGACGGCCGGCTTCGGCCATGTGGATGTGCACAACCTGACGGGCGGCGTCGTGGCGCTGCACGCCGGCATCAAATGCTAGAGACGTTGGGGACCCCCGCAACATAGGGGGTGCGGCGCAGGAACTCCGCGTCGCGCTGACAGGTCAGTGAAGCCATCGACGGCAAGATGGCCATCGAACGATGTGGGTTTTCATGGTGGCGGCATGCCGGAGCCGTCATGCCCCCCTGCCTAGGGTGGCGGAGGTGACATGCTTCACCAGTAAACTCAGTCGATCCTGTCGCTGCGCCGACGTTGGGAGTTCAAGGGCAATGCAAACCAACTACAACCAGCACACGCGGCTCGCACTGCGTCTGGCGACTGCCGCCGCGGTTGCGCTGGCCGCGATGCTTGGCGGCTGCGGCGAGAAGAGAGCCAAGGGCGCGTCGCAGACCGCGGCCAAGGTGAACAAGGAAGAGATCACCGTCCACCAGATCAACTTCCTGCTGCAGCAGCAGCGCAATCTGCGACCCGAGAACACCGAAGCCGCCAGCCGCCAGGTGCTGGAGCGGCTGATCGATCAGGAACTGGCCACGCAGAAGGCCAGCGACCTGAAGCTCGATCGCGATCCGCGCGTCGTGCAGCAAATGGAAGCGGCCAAGCGGGAAATTATCGCGCGCGCTTACGTCGACAAGATCGGCGAGGCCGCCGCGAAGCCCACCGCCGAAGAGATCAAGAAGTACTACGCCGACAAGCCGGCGCTGTTCAGCCAGCGGCGCATCTACAACCTGCAGGAAATCGTCATCGAGGCCAAGCCCGAGCAGATCGAAGGCTTGCGCGCCAAGCTCGGCGGCACGAAGTCGATCAACGAGTTCGTCGACTACCTGAAGGCCAACGATTTCCGCTTCGCCGGCAACCAGGCCGTGCGTGCGGCCGAGCAGCTGCCGTTGGCCAGCCTCGACGGCTTTGCCAAGCTCAAGGACGGCCAGTCGGTGTTCCAGCCCACGCCCACCGGCGCGCAGGTGATCGTGCTCGCGGGCTCGCGTTCGCAGGCCATCGACCTGGAGCGCGCCAAGCCGGCGATCGAGCAGTACCTGCTCAATGAGCGCAGGCGGCAGCTGATCGAGCGAGACCTGAAGGAAATGCGCTCGATCGCGCGCATCGAGTACGTCGGCAAGTTCGCGCAGGCGGTAGCGTCTGCGCCGCGCGCCGACGCCGCGGCTTCCGCGGCGCCCATCGCAGCACCGGTTTCGGCCAGCGCTGCGCTTGACGCGGATGCCATCTCCAAAGGCCTAGGGGGTAAGTGATGATGATCCAACGCGGCGTGAACCTTTTCTGGCTGGTCGTGGCGACTCTGCTGGCGCTGCTCTCGCTGAGCGCCAATGCGCAGGCCGCCAACCCCGAGTACCGCATCGGCAGCGGCGACACGCTGCGCGTCACGGTGTTCCAGAACCCCGACCTCACGCTCGAGACGCGCGTGACCGAGGCGGGCATCATTTCGTACCCCCTGCTCGGCAATGTGCGGGTCGGCGGCCTGTCGGTGACGCAGGCCGAGCAGGCCATCGCC
>VBDL01000142.1:5586-6393 GCA_005884255.1 Betaproteobacteria bacterium
CGCGGCAACCAGGCCAATGTGCTGGGGCAGGTGAGCCGACCCGGCCGCTATCCGATCGAGGTGGCCGACATGCGGCTCACCGAGTTGCTGGCCGTGGCGGGCGGCGTCGCGCCCACCGGCGGCGAGATCGTCGTCGTCACTGGCACGCGCGGCGGCAAGGCATTCCGCAGCGAGATCGATCTGCCCAGCGTGTTCGCGCCGGGCAGCCGCGCGCAAGACGTCATCATCCAGAACGGTGATGCCATCTGGGTCGATCGCGCGCCCATGGTCTTCATCTACGGCGAAGTGCAGCGTCCGGGCACGATACGCCTGGAACGCGGCATGACCGTGATGCAGGCGCTGGCAACCGGCGGCGGCCTCACGCAGCGCGGCACCGAGCGTGGCATCCGCGTGCACCGCCGCGCGAGCGACAAGGTGCAGGTGATCCAGCCTGCGATGGACGACAGGCTGCAGGACGGCGACGTGGTCTACGTTCGCGAGAGCCTGTTCTGAAGCGGGGGCTTCCATGAGTTTCGGTCAATTTCTCTCCATCTTGCGTGCGCGTTGGTGGGTGGCGTCGATCGTGCTGCTCGTCACGGTGTGCGCCACGCTGGCGGTCAGTCTGCTGCTGCCCAAGCAGTACAGCGCCACCGCCTCGGTGGTGGTCGACATGAAGCCCGACCCGATCGCGGGTGCGCTGTACTATGCGCAAGGTGTGCTGGCGCCCTCGTACATGGCCACGCAGGTGGACGTGATCCAGAGCACGCGCGTCGCGCAACGCGTCGTGCGCAACCTCAAGCTCACGGAGAATGCCGCAGTGCGCAGGCA
>VBDL01000847.1 GCA_005884255.1 Betaproteobacteria bacterium
TGCTCGCCGCGGCCGGCGGCGAGCGCCTCGCGCGCGGCGGCGAAGGGGTCGTCGCCCGCGGCGTGGTGGGCGTCGTGAATGGTCACGATGGGGTATGGCGAGGACAGCACGCCGGTCCCCGGCCTCAGCTCGATGACGAGTTGCGTCGGGTCGTGGCTGCCGAGCAGCGCCAGCGTGTCGGCCTGCCACTGCGCATCGGCGGCACGCTCGGCGGCTTCGAGCGCGGCGTCCAGCCGCGCGACGTCGGCCAGGTAGG
>VBDL01000848.1 GCA_005884255.1 Betaproteobacteria bacterium
TTCACTGAGCAGCACGTCCAGCGCGGGCACGTCGGTGTCCCATTCGATCAGCGTGGGCACCGCGCCGAAGCGCGCGATGGCTCGGGCGTAGACCGGCCACACGGTGTCGTGCACGCGGCTGCCGTGATCGTCGATGACCAGCTCGCCGCTGTCGTTGTAGCCCGCGAGGTGGATCTCGCCGACCGTGCCGAGGGCAATGCCGTCGACCCACGCGCTGGCCGCGGCCGAGGCGTCCGCCGCGCCGGCGTTCAGCGCATTGACGACGAGGTTGTTGACGTCCAGCAGCAGCTGGCAGCCGGTGGCCTGCGTCAGCGCATTGAAGAATTCGGGTTCCGAGATGTGGTCGTCGGCCCAGGCCACGTAGGCCGACAGGTTTTCGACGAGGATCGTGCGCTTCAGGCGTTCCTGCACGCGCTGCACGTTGGCGATCAGCACGTCCAGCCCGCCGCGCGTGAACGCGGTGGGCAGCAGGTCGTTGGCGTGGACGATCGGCCCCTTCGCAGTCCAGGGCGCACGGGCGAAGCAGGCGTGGTCCGACACGCGCACCGGATCGATGTGCTCGACGAGCTGTGCCAGCCGATCGAGATGCCAGCCGTCCAGCCCGGCCGCCGAGCCCAGCGCAAGGCCGACGCCGTGCAGCGAGATGGCATAGTGCTCGCGCCCCTGGCGCAGCACGGCCAGCGCCGCGCCGCCGTCGGCGAAGAAGTTCTCCGAGTGCACCTCGAGGAACCCCAACGCCGGGCGGCGCTCCAGCAGCTCACGGTAGTGGGGCTGGCGCCAACCGATACCCACGTTCACGACACGCTCCTGCAGGGCCATTCGTTGCGCTTACTTCTTCGCGACCTTCACCTTGGCCTCGTCGGCGCTCAGGCCCTTCATGTCCTTGCAGGTGCCCTTGGCGACGTAGTTCCATTCGGCAGGCGACAGGTCCGACGTGGCCTGGCCGGCGCAGGAATGCGAGCCCGACAGGTTGGCGCAATCGTTCTTGCCGGCCTTCGCGACGCCGTAGCACTTCTCCTTGGCGGCGGCGGCATCGGCGGCCGCGGCGGTGTTGACGAGGCCCAGCGCAAGCACGGAAGCGAGAGCGGAAGAGACGATCAGGCGTTGGTTCATGGTGTGTTCCTTGAAGGGTGGGGGACTCGTCGCCGCGGCGGCTGCCGAAGGGGCGACGGGCGTCTGTCGAAGCGACAGGCGCGATCCTTACACACCCTGCGTTCGATCCAGCCCGAGCCGGCGCAGGATCAGCGTGTCCAGTGCGATCTTGCCGGGGCCGAAGATCGTCAGCAGCGCCAGCAGCGAGCCCCAATACAGGTGCGAGTTCACCGGCGCCGGGCACTCGAACTCGAACAGCTGCGGGTAGGAAAAGAGCGCCATCGCGTTGACGACGAACAGCCCTGCCGCGGCGAAGCGGCCAGCCAGGCCGAACACGATGAGCACCGGAAACACCAGCTCGCCGAAGGTGCCGGCATAGGCGGCGAACGCCGGCGACAACAGCGGCACGTGGTATTCGTCGCGGAACAAGGCCAAGGTGGCGGGCCAGTTGCCGATCTTCACCAGACCGGAGCTGATGAACACCTGGGCCACGTACAGCCGCATGGCCAGCAGCGCGAGCGGCTGCAGG
>VBDL01000143.1 GCA_005884255.1 Betaproteobacteria bacterium
CGCTCGACGAGCCCGACCGCCTGCCGCCCGACATTCACATCTTCACGTCGACCAAGCAGCCGTGGATCGTGCTGCCGCCGGGCACGCCGGCGGTGGCGGAGTACTACAAGGCCTCCGAGCGGTGGCCGGCCGAAAGCCTCGCGCGCCGCGCCGCGCTCATCGCAGCGGCCAAGAAGCCGTGATCCTCAGGAGCCTTGCTTGAAACGTTCCCTCTACGGTCTCGAGTTGCTCATCGCAGCGGCTTTCTCCGCGCAGGCCCAAGTGGCCGTGCACGCGGCCACGGGGTGGCGCGCGCCTTGATCGAGCGGGTGGCGCAGGCGGCGCGCGAGCGCGGGGCGTCGCGGCTGTACTGGCAGACAAAGACAGACAACGCACGCGCCCGGGCGCTGTACGACACGCTGGCCCAGCACCGCGGATTCATCCGCTACGACTACATGCTCTAAGGCGCATCGCGCCCGTACATGCGCCATAGGTCGGCGAGCGTCTTGCCCGGCTCGTCGCGAAAGCGCTCGTCGAGCGTCAGTGCCTCGTCGATGCGGTCGACGCGAAAACTGCGGAAGTCGTCGCGCAGCTCGCACCAGGCGGCCAGCGTCCACACCGATTCCCAGTAGAAGCAAGCGAGCGGGCGCACCGTGCGCTCGCTCATCGCGTCTTTCAGGTCGAGGTAGCGCAAGCGCAGCTTGCGCCGCGCCTCCACCGCCTGGCGCAGCACGAGCAGGCTTTCGCGCGTCTTCGCCGTCAGCGCCACCGGCGGCGCATACAGCACCACGCTCTCGGCGGCCGCGCGCGCGGTGGGCGGCAGCACGCCCATGATCTTCGACAGCGCCGCCTCGGCGTGGCGCGCCAGCTCGGGGTCGAGCCGCGGTTGCGCGAGGCGCACCGACGCGACCAGCGCCTTGGCTTCGTCTTGCGTGAACATCAGCGGCGGCAGGTCGAAGTCGGCGCGCATGCGATAGCCGACGCCGGCTTCGCCCTCTATCGGCACCCCTTGCCGCTGCAGATCTCCAATATCGCGGTAGACCGTGCGTACCGAGACTTCCAGTCGCCCGGCGAGGAATTCCGCCGTCGACAGGCGCCGCCCGCGGATGAGTTGCACGAGTTGGAACAGGCGGTCGGCGCGGCGCATGGGCGCAATGATGCCTCGCTCGCGCGAGGCGGCGGCCGCCAATACAGTGGGTTGATCGCGGTCATCGCTGCGCCCTCTTCTTCTCACGCCAAGGAATGGAAGCCGACCTTGTTGCCTTCGCTGTCGATCACATGGGCGAAGAAGCCCATGCCTTCGGGCAGCGCGACCTTGGGCGTGGCGATGCGGCCGCCGGCGCGCTCGACGCGGGCCAGCAGCTTGTCCAGCGACGGGCCGGCGTTGAGGTAGACCAGCGTGCCGCTGTCGGCCGACGGCTTCGCTGTGCCGGGGCCCGCGATCAGGCAGCCGCCGGTACCCTGCTCCTGCTCGTAGGGGAACACGGCCAGCGTGCTGTCGCCCATCTCCTCACGGCGCAGCGGCGCCTCCAGCACGGCCTCGTAGAAGCGCTGCGCGCGGGCGATGTCGGTGGCGGGGATCTCGAACCAGTTGATGGCGTTGAGGTTCATGGCGTCTCTCCTGCAGTGGTGTCGAACAGGACGCCATGCTGCGCGGGGGCTG
This sequence comes from Betaproteobacteria bacterium, assembly GCA_005884255.1. Lineage (GTDB taxonomy): Bacteria > Pseudomonadota > Gammaproteobacteria > Burkholderiales > Burkholderiaceae_C > VBDL01. The sequence continues at coordinate 1,643 of VBDL01000143.1, forward strand.
CTGACAGCGTGATGTCAGCAGCAGGCGGGGGCGGACACTCAGCGCTGCAACGCCGCCGGCTCGGCGCCTGCAACGTTCGTCCACTGCAGGCCGAGCTGCGCGCCGATCGCTGCCAACAGGCGATCGATGTCCACCGGCTTGGTGATGAACGCGTCGGCGCCGGCGGCGCGCGCGCCGCGCTGCGTGCCGTCCGCCGCGCTGGCCGACACGCAGATCATCTTCGTGTGCGCCAGCGCGGGGCGCCGGCGCAGGCGTTGCATGGTCTGCAGACCATCGAGCACCGGCATGTTGGCGTCGATCAGCAGCAGGTCCGGCGGCCGCGTGATGGCCATCGCCAAGGCCTGTGCGCCGTCTTTCGCTTCCGTGATCTCGAAGCCGCGCTCGCGCAGCAGCTCGACCATCATCAGGCGGCTCAGCGCGTCATCGTCGGCCACCAGGATGCGGCGGCGCGCGCCGGCGTAGCCGCTGGGCAGCGCGGCCAGGCCCTGCGCCTCGCCGGCCGCTGCCTCGAGCACCGGCAGCGATAGCTCGAACCAGAAGCGCGTGCCCGCGCCCGGCCGGCTCTCCACCTGGATCGAGCTGCCCATCAGCTGCACGATCTGCTGGCTGATCGCCAGCCCGAGGCCGCTGCCGGCCGCCCGGCGCTCGCGCTCGCCGACCTGCTCGAAGGGCTGGAACAGGCGCGGCAGCTCATTGGCGGCGATGCCCACGCCGCTATCGCTCACCTCGAAACGCACGGTGGCCTGCGCCGCATCGTGATCGCTTGCGCTCACGCGCAATCGCACTTCGCCACGGTCGGTGAACTTCACCGCATTGCCCAGCAGGTTGAGCAGCACCTGGCGCAGGCGCAGTTCGTCGACCTGCACCACGCGCGGCAGGGCGCCGGCGATTTCGACGACGAAGCTCAGCGCCTTTTCCTGTGCCCGCACGCGGATGATGGCCTGCGCGCCGTCGAGCACGGCGGCGAGCTGGGTTGGCCGCGCATCGAGCGTGAGGCGGCCGGCCTCGACGCGCGACAGGTCGAGCAGATCGACGATCAACTGCAGCAGGTGCTCGCCGCTGCTCTGGATCGCCGCCAGCCCGGTGTGCGCGTGTGCGCCCAAGCCGCTCTCGCGGCGCAGGATCTGCGCGAAGCCGAGGATGGCGTTCAGCGGCGTGCGCAGCTCGTGGCTCATGCGCGCGAGGAAGTCGCTCTTGGCGCGGCTCGCCGCCTCCGCGGCCAGGCGTGCGGCGCGGTCGGCCGCGGCCTGGTGCAGCGCCGTCTGGTCGAGCACGAAGGCCACGGCCTGCCCGCTGCCCGGCTCGACGCGCGCGATGCCGATCAGCACCGGCACGCGGCTGCCGTCCTTGCGCACGTACTCCTTCTCGTACGGCGTGCAGGCGCCGCGCTCGCGCGTCTCGGCCATTGCCTTCTCGGTGACCTCGCGATATTCGGGCGGCGTCATCTGGTCGCGGTGGATGCGGCCGGCGCGCAGATCGTCGCGGTCGTAGCCGACGATGCGCAGGTAGGCGTCGTTGGCCTCGATCGCCTGGCCATCGAGGTCGAAGAACACGATGCCGGCGAGGTTGGCGTCCATCATCTGGCGCAGCCGCGCCTGGCCCGTGCGCAAGGCGGCGTCGCTGCGCTCGAGCGCGGCCACGCGCTGCTGCAGCGCGCCCACCAGCTCGCGCACGCGCTGCGCCATCTGTGCGAACGCGTGCGTGAGCACGCCGACCTCATCCTCGCGGGAGGCCACGGGCAGCGGCGTGTCGAGCTCGCCGTGGCGAATCGCATCGGCCGCACGCGCCAGCGCATCGATCGGCCCCACGATGCTGCGCGTGACCAGCAAGGCGATGGCCACCGCGGCCAGCAGCCCGAGGGCGGCCACCGTGAGGATCACGGTGCGCGTGTGCCGCACGTCGACCAGCATCGCGGACAGCGATTGCTCGTCGATCAGCGTCCACGAGATGCTGCCCTGGCCGGGCGGGCGGATGCGCGTGAACACCTGCAGCGCCTGCGGCCGATCGGCCGACGCGTACAGCGTGCCCGCCGCCTCGCCGAGGATCAGCGCGGCATCGTGGGGCCGCTCGCTGCTCAGCGTGGCCGCGTGCTCGTCGCGCAGGTGGGCGAAGCGCCGTGCCGGCTGCGGGTGCAGCAGGTAGTGGCCCTGTCGATCGACCACATAGCTGGTGATCGTGCCGTCGCCGCCGCCCTGCAAGGTGCCGAGAATGGGTGTGACCAGCGCCTGCAGCACGAGCACCCCCTCCAGCGTGCCCCGGTCGCTCTGCAGCGCCACCGCGTGGCGCAGCACCGGCACGCCGGCCGGCGCGTCGAGCTCCACGTCCGAGATGTAGATCGGTTGCTGGCCGGGGATGGCGCGCAGCTGCATCGCGCCGGCGAAGTAGGGCTCGGCCGAGCGCTCGCCCAGCTGCGATGGCGGCACGATGGCCGGGCGGCGACGGCCTTCGTCGACGCGCACACAGCTGAGCTCGCGACCGCGGCTGTCGAGCAGGCACAGGCGGTTGTAGCGCTCGCTCCAGCGTGCGAGGAAAGAGACGAAGAAGCGCTCGACCTCGCGCGTCGCGCTGGCCTGCTCGGGGCCCGGCCGCGTATTCAGATGGCGGCGCAGCACCGGCGCCTGCGCGATGTACTGCAGATCGGAGCCGATGTCGTCGAGCAGCCGCGCGGCGGCCGCGGCGCGCACGCCGGCACCGCGCAGGCCTTCTTGCCGGGCCTTGTCGATGAGGATCTCGCTGCTGCGCTGCAGGCTGTACACCGAGATCACCGCGGTGGGCAGCGCGA
>VBDL01000144.1:0-5673 GCA_005884255.1 Betaproteobacteria bacterium
ACCTGCTCGCGGTCCAAGTCGTAGCAAGACGACAGAACCCACCCCAATTCGACCACCGAAACTAACGGCACGAATCCGGGTTCATCGACCATGAGCGACTCCAGCAACTTCGTTGCCTTCAGCGACTGCCTGGCATCGTCCTGCATGATGTAGCGCAGCAGCACGTTGGTCTCCAAGCCGATCATCGTGCAGCCGCGCCGCGCGCCGCAATTGCCTTGTTCATGTCCTCGATCGAGACGCGCTTCTTCGCTTTGCCGAACATGCCCTTCAGTTCCGTCACCGAGTGTGTGGCTCCTTCTGCCAGTTGGTCAGCAGGCTGGTCGGCACGACGACCAGCGTCCGCGCTTCGTCGAGCGCGCCGTCCTCTTTCAACCGCTGCAGCAGCGCGATCACCTGCAGCGTCTTGCCCAGGCCCATGTCGTCGGCGATCACGCTGCCGAGGCCCAGCCGGGTGTTGCGCCACAGCCAGGCGTAGCCGCGCTGCTGGTACGGCCGCAGCGTGGCGCGCAGGCCCTCGGGGCCGCCACGTCTGCCGAGCTCGCGAGCTGCTGGAGGAGCTTCTCGGCCGCCTTGTTCAGCCGGACCGGTGCGCCGTCGATCTCGCCGGCCAACGCCACGCGCAGCAGCTCGGTCCCGGAGACGGGCGACGGCCGCGCCGTGCGCGCGTGCAGCTGTTCCATCGCGGCCGGGTCCAGGTACACGTACTGGCCGCGGAACCGCACGATGCCGGCCGCCTTGCCCAGCAGGCGGTCGAATTCCGCCGGCGTGATCCGCTCGTCGCCCAGCGAGACCTTCCAGTCGAACGAGAAGAGGTCGTCGGTCTTCAGGAAGCCCGCCGCGCTGCTGTTCTTCGCCCTGATCTGTATCGACAGGCGCGGGCCCAGCAGCCGCTCGAGCGCGCGGCAGCAGCGTGCGGATGCCCATCAGACGCAACGCCGGCAGCGTGTCGAAGCCGCGATTTCTGGCGGATCTGCACGAACGCATGCGAGACCCGCAGATGCCGCCGGAGATGGTCGAGGCGTTCCGCACGCTGTCACAACGGCGGCTCGAACGGTTTGCGAACGACGGGCGCGCAGTGGGGGAATGGAGCCTCGTGATGGAGGCGGCCCAGTGGCGACTGCGTTGCGATGCGCGCGCCCCGAACGACCACTGATCTGCCGCATCGCCCAGCGGCCATGGGCGACCTTTCGTCATCCCTTGCGAGGGTACCTCTTCCGCGTCACAGGAGGCACCCATGGCCGCGACGAAGACGGCCGCCCGTGGCTGGACGCGCTGCCGCCACTGATCACGATGTTGCCCGAGTGCCCGAAGCCGCCCTACCCGATCACCTGGGAAGAACATGACCTTTCCGACATTGCCGGCGCATCTACAACGGATGGTCCTGTTCGCCGTCAATACGGGACTGCGCGACAGCAACGTGTGCGGCCTGGAGTGGAGTTGGGAGGTCTTCGTACCCGAGGTTGGCCGAAGCGTGTTTGCCATTCCCACCGAAGCGTTCAAGACGAAGCGCGCCCATGTCGTGATCTTGAACGACGCAGCTTGGTCCATCATCCAGACACAGCGAGGGCTCCATCCCACTTGGGTGTTCCGCATCGCGGGCATCGCGTCGGGACGATGCACAACAACCGGTTGGCAGCGCGCGCGTCGCGAAGCCGGGTTGCGCTCCGTGCGCGGCCATTGTGCGGGTCTGGGGTGTTTGACCGGCCCGCCAATCGCCGGCGTCGCTTGTAGCCGACGAGGGCGGTCACTTCTTCGGCAAGCGCCTTGCCATCTCCCACGCTGAAGCACTTCGAGGTCGTGCTGCGACTACTTCCTCTTGACCCGATCGGGCAGCGCGGCCGGCACGACGGCCGATGGCGGCGCCGGCACAACCGCTGGATGAACCTTCTTCGGCTTCTTCGCTTCCTTGTTGCCGCGTTGTCCCTTGGACATGACCTTCTCCTTCAGTCGAATGATCGAGCAACCGCAGTCGGTGCGCCTGCGAACACGGTGCCCGCTTGCGGCGATCTCGTCTGTGCGCTGTCGCACCAAGGGTCAAACGGGGTTTCGACACCCGCGCATGACTACACTGGCAGTCCCGTCGGCCGACGCTCGACGACGTTCAGGAGGTTGGCACTTGTGAAGGCGACGACCTGGCTACGTTCGGCCGTCTCGCCGGCTCACTCGCTGATCGGGCGACTCCGGTCACGGGATTGGCCCGGCGGAAATTCGAGCCAAGAGGCGCCGTTGCGCGCCGAGCTGCTCACCGCCGATCAGATGGAGCAGCACGGCAAGAGCCTTGCCGCACTCCACGAATCCGCGCTCGCGCGGGCGCCCGATCGACTTCTGCCGCGCTTGGCCGACAACGAGCGCACCCTCGTCGGCGTCTATACGCAGCTGGCCCAGGCAGAGGGCCCGCAGCGCAGGGCGACACCGGCGGGCGAGTGGTTGCTCGACAACTTCTACCTGGTCGAGGAAGAGATCCGCACCGCCAAGCGGCACCTGCCGCCTGGCTACAGCCGCGAGTTGCCGCGCCTGCGCACGGGGCCGAGTGCGGGACTGCCGCGCGCGTATGACCTCGCCATCCAATCCGTGGCGCACGGCGAGGGCAGGCTGGAGCGCGGCACGTTGACGCGCTTCATCGCGTCGTACCAGACCGTGAAGCCGTTGCTGCTGGGCGAGTTGTGGGCAATCCCGATCATGCTCAGGCTCGCGTTGATCGAGAACCTGCGCCGCGTCGCCGTGCGCGTGGCGAGCAGCCGCCGCGAACGCAACCTCGCCGCGCAGTGGGCCGACCGGATGTTCGACGTGTCCGACAGAGACCCGAAGGGGCTGATCCTCGTCGTGGCCGACATGGCGCGCTCCGATCCGCCGATGACCGCGCCCTTCGTGGCCGAGCTCGCGCGCCGGCTGCATGGCCGCAGTGCTGCGCTCGCACTGCCACTGACCTGGGTGGAGCAGCGGCTGGCCGAGAACCACCAGACCATCGAGGACCGCGTACAGCTCGAAGCGCAGCACCAGGCCGCGGAGCAGGTCTCGGTGAGCAACAGCATCGGAAGCCTGCGCCTGCTCGGATCGACCGACTGGCGTGAGTTCGTCGAGACCTTGTCGACGGTCGAACACACGCTGCGCAACGATCCCGCCGATGTGTATGCGCGGATGGACTTCGCCACCCGCGACGCCTACCGCCATGCGGTCGAGCGCATCGCGCGCGACAGCGGCGCCAGCGAAGCCGACGTTGCCAGTGCGGCCGTCGAGCTCGCCGACGAAGCGGGTCGTCCTTCCGAGCCCGAGCGAGCGCACAGCGCGCACGTCGGCTACTACCTCGTCGATGCGGGCCGACCGCAGCTCGAGCGACGCGTCGGCACCCATCCCGGCGCGTGGGACCGCGCGCGCCGACTTGTCGCGCGCCGTCCCCTCGCGTGGTACGCCGGGACCGTCGTGGCAGCCAGCGTCTTGCTCGCCGTGGCGGCGGTGTGGTGGGCCTCGGCAGGCGGCTCGCAGCCCTTCACGACCGTGCGCTCCGCAGGGTGGCTGGTGCCTGCGGGGCTTGCGGTGCTGATCGCGTCGAGCCAGCTGGCGGTGTCCATCGTCAACTGGCTGGCGACGCTGCTGACCTTGCCGAAGACACTGCCGCGCATGGACTTTTCGCTCGGCATTCCGCCTTCGTCGCGCACGCTCGTCGTCGTGCCGACGATGCTCGACAGCGAGCACGGCATCGACGAGCTGGTCGAGGCGCTCGAGGTGCGGTTTCTCGCCAACCGCGACGCGCAGCTGCATTTCGGCCTGCTGACGGACTTCCACGATGCGCCGTTGGAGCACCGCGACGACGACGATCTGCTGCTGCGCGCCGCGCGTTCGCGCATCGAGGCGCTGAACCGCAAGTACCACGAGCCCCAGGGCGAAGAGAACAGCGGCGACCGCTTCTTCCTCTTCCACCGGCCGCGCTTGTGGAACCCGCGCGAACGCGTGTGGATGGGCTACGAGCGCAAGCGCGGCAAGCTCGCCGACATCAATGCGCTGCTGCGCGGCGGCGCGGCCGACCGCTTCTCGCTGATCGTGGGCGACACGTCGCAGTTGTCGGGGGTGCGCTACGTCATCACGCTCGACACCGACACGCGATTGCCTCGTGACACGGCATGGAAATTCGTCGCCACCATGGCGCATCCGCTGAACCGGCCCCGCTTCGGCGGCGCGCCGGACGCGCGCCGCGTGGTCGCGGGCTATGGCATTTTGCAGCCCCGCGTCGGCGTGAGCCTCACCGCCGCCAATCGCACGCGCTACGGGCGACTGTACGGCGGCGATTCGGGCATCGACCCGTACACGCGGGCGGTGAGCGATGTCTACCAGGACCTCTTCGGCGAGGGCTCATTCATCGGCAAGGGCATCTACGACGTCGACGCGTTCGAACGCGTGCTGGGCGGGCGGCTGCCGGAAAACCTCGTCCTCAGTCACGATCTGCTCGAAGGCTGCTACGCGCGAAGCGGGCTGCTAAGCGACGTCGAACTGGTCGAGGAGTCGCCGTCGCGCTACGACGCCGACGTGAAGCGCCGCCACCGCTGGATGCGAGGCGATTGGCAGATCGCCGGCTGGCTGCTGCCGCGGTTGCGCCTGCGCGAGCCCGATCCGGCCGACCCGGTGAAGAGCCGCTGGGTCGCGGTGCGCAATCCACTGTCGAGTCTGTCGCGCTGGAAGATCCTGGACAACCTTCGGCGCAGTCTGGCGCCGAGCGCGCTGACGCTCGCCTTCGTGCTCGGCTGGACCGTCCTGCAGCCGCCGTGGCTGTGGACGCTCGCGAGCCTCGCCGTGCTCTTCCTGCCGCCTTTGTTCGGTCTGCTCGGCGACTTTGCGCGCAAGCCCGACGACTTGAGCGTGCCCCAGCATCTCGCCTCGATCGTCCCGTCGGCGCAGCGCAGCCTGAGCCAGGCCGCGCTCACGCTGGCCTGCCTGCCCTACGAGGCGTTCGTCAGCCTCGATGCGATCGCCCGCACCGCATGGCGGCTGCGGCTGTCGAAGCGCCGGCTGCTCCAGTGGCAGCCGTCGTCGGACGCCGCGCGCCGAGGCAGCGGCTCCGCGGCGACCGACTTCGCGCACACCGCCCGCCGCATGTGGGTGGCGCCGGCGCTCGCGCTCGTCACCCTGGTCGGCCTTGCCGCCTTCCGCGCCGACGCGTTGCCCGCTGCGCTGGCGGTGCTCACCCTTTGGCTCGTATCGCCGGGCATCGTCTGGTGGATCAACCAGCCGCTCGAGCGCCGGCAGGCCGCGCTCGATGCTGCGCAGACGGCGGACCTGCGTGCACTCGCCCGCCGCACCTGGGCCTTCTTCGACACCTTCGTCACCGCGGACGACAACTTCCTGCCGCCCGACAATCTGCAGGAGCACCCGGTGCAGCGCCTGGCCCACCGGACGTCGCCCACCAACATCGGCCTGTCGCTGCTCGCGAACCTCGCCGCGCGCGACTTCGGCTACATCACCGCGGGCCAACTGATCGATCGCACCGTCGCCACGCTGGACACGATGGATCGAATGGAGCGCTACCACGGACATTGGCTCAACTGGTACGACACCCGCTCGCTGAAGCCGCTGCGCCCGGCGTACGTATCCAGCGTCGACAGCGGCAACCTTGCGGGGCATCTGCTCACGCTGCGAGCCGGCCTTCTGATGCTCGCCGGCGAGGCGCCGCAGTTCGATCGC
>VBDL01000144.1:5966-10175 GCA_005884255.1 Betaproteobacteria bacterium
TACGACCCGGCGCGCCATCTGCTGACCATCGGCTACAACGTCGACGAGCGCCGCCGCGACTCGGGCCACTACGACCTTCTCGCGTCCGAGGTCCGGCTCGCGGCCTTCGTCGCGATCGCGCAGGGAGAGCTTCCGCAGCAGAGCTGGTTCACGCTCGGGCGCCAGGCCGCGCCGATGGGCGGCAAGCCGGTGCTGCTGTCCTGGAGCGGATCGATGTTCGAGTACCTGATGCCGATGCTCGTGATGCCGAGCTACGAGAACACGCTGCTCGACCAGACCATGCGGGGCGCCGTCGAGCGGCAGATCCACTACGGCAAGCAGCGCGGCGTTCCGTGGGGCATGTCGGAGTCGGGCTACAACGTCACGGACGCACATCTCAACTACCAGTAGCGGGCGTTCGGCGTGCCGGGGCTCGGGCTCAAGCGCGGTCTCGCCGAAGACCTCGTGGTGGCGCCCTACGCGACAGTCATGGCGCTGATGGTGAACCCGGCCGCCGCGGTGCAGAACCTGCAGCGGCTGGCGGACGAAGGGCTTGCGGGCACCTTCGGCTACTACGAGGCCGCCGACTACACGCCCTCGCGCCTGCCGCGCGGAGAGACACGCGCCATCGTGCGTTCGTACATGGCGCACCACCAAGGCATGGGTCTGCTGGCGCTGGCGCACGTGCTGCTCGATCGCCCGATGCAGCGGCGTTTCGAGTCAGACCCCCGCCTGCGCGCCACGCTGCTGCTGCTGCAGGAACGTGTGCCGAAGGCGGTCGCGTTCCATCACACGGCGGCCGAGCGCGCCGAAGTCCGCGGCAGCGCGCCGGGGGCCGAGACGCCGCAGCGCCTCATCGCGTCGGCCGACACGCCCTCGCCCGAAGTACAACTGCTCTCGAACGGCCGCTACCACGTCATGCTGACGAACGCGGGAGCTGGTTACAGCCGCTGGAAAGATCTCGCCGTCACGCGCTGGCACGAGGACGGCACGGCCGATGCGTGGGGGAGCTTCTGCTACCTGCGCGACACGGACACCGGCACCTTCTGGTCGACCACGCACCAGCCGACACAGTGGAAGCCCGATCAGTACGAAGCCATCTTCACCGAGGGCCGCGCCGAATTCCGGCGCCGCGACCAAGGCATCGACGCGTACACCGAGATCGTCGTCTCGCCCGAGGACGACATCGAGCTGCGCCGTCTGCGCATCACCAACCTGAGCCGCGTGCGGCGAAGTATCGAGGTGACGAGCTACACCGAGGTGGTGCTCGCAACCGCCGCCGCCGACGCGCAGCACCCGGCGTTCAGCAAGCTCTTCGTGCAGACCGAGATCGTCGAGAACCCGGCCGCGATCGTCTGCACGCGCCGGCCTCGCTCGGCCGAAGACCATGCGCCGTGGATGTTCCACCTGATGGCCGTGCACGGCGCGCTGGCCGGGCCGGCGTCGCACGAGACCGATCGCGCGCGCTTCATCGGGCGTGGCCGCAGCCTGCACGCGCCGGCGGCGCTGCGCGACGCCGCGCCCCTGTCGGGTAGCGCAGGCGCGGTGCTCGATCCGGTGATGGCGACACGCCGGATCGTCGTGCTCGAACCGGAGCAGACGGCGACGATCGACATGACCTATGGCGCTGCGGATGACCGCGGGGCCTGCCTCGCGCTCGTGCACAAGTACATGGACCGGCGCCTCGCGGACCGCGCTCTCGAGCTGGCGTGGACGCACAGCCAGGTCACGCTGCGGCAGCTCAACGCGAGCGAGGCCGACGCGCAGCTCTACGCGCGGCTCGCGAACACCGTCGTCTATGCGCAGCCCACGCTGCGCGCGCAGGCGAGCGTCCTGCTGCGCAATCGCCGCGCGCAGTCGGGCCTGTGGGGCTATGCGATCTCGGGCGACCTGCCGATCGTTCTGCTGCAGGTGAGCGAGGCATCGAACATCGACCTCGTGCACCAGATGGTGCAGGCGCACGCGTGGTGGCGGCTCAAGGGCCTGGCTGTCGACCTTGTGATCTGGAACGAAGAGCGCGACGTGTACCGCCAGCGCCTGCAGGAGCAGATCCTCGGCCTCATCGCCGGCAGCATCGAGTCGCACGAGGTCGACCGGCCCGGCGGCATCTTCGTGCGGCCGAGCAGATCGCAGTCGAGGACCGCGTGCTGCTGCAGTCGGTGGCACGCGCAATCATCAGCGACCGCCAGGGCTCGCTGGCCGAACAGATCGATCGCAAGCGGGTGCCCGAGCGGCGCGTCGAGGCTCTGGTGCCGACGCGGCCGATCGCGCCGACGCCCGCGGCCGCCGCCCGGTCGGTCAGGCCCCGGCTGCTGCTCGACAACGGCATCGGCGGCTTCTCGCCGGACGGCCGCGAGTACGTCGTCGCCCCTCGATCCGGCGAGCGCCCGCCCGCTCCCTGGGTGAACGTGATCGCGAACCCGCGCTTCGGTACCGTCGTCTCCGAAGGCGGCAGCAGCTACACCTGGTGCGAGAACGCGCACGAGCTGCGCCTCACGCCGTGGCACAACGACCCCGTCACCGACGACTGCGGCGAGGCCCTCTACCTGCGCGACGAAGAAAGCGGCCAGCTCTGGCATCCGACCTCGCTGCCCTTCCCGGGCGACTTGCCCGACGACAGCGCGGCGCCGCCCTACGTTACGCGGCACGGCTTCGGCTACAGCGTGTTCGAGCACGACGAGGCGGGTATCCACAGCGAGCTGACCGTGTTCGTCGCGGCCGACGCGGCGGTAAAGTTCTCGCGCCTCGTGCTGCGCAACGACAGCGAGCGGGCACGCCACTTGGCAGCCACCGGCTACGTCGAATGGGTGCTAGGCGACAGGCGGGCCAAGACCAGCCCGCACATCCACACCGAGATGGCAAGCGATAGCGGCGCACTCTATGCGCGCAACCGCTACAGCAACCACTTCGGCGACTGGGTCGGATTCTTCGATGTCGACGAAGTCCATCGGCAGTTCGGCACGGTCACCTGCGACCGCGCCGAGTTCATCGGCCGCAACGGCTCGCTGCGGCGGCCGGCCGCGTTGCGCAGCGTGCATCTGTCGGGGCGCACGGGCGTCGCGCTCGACCCCTGTGCCGCGATCCAGGTGCCCTTGCGGCTCGAGCCGGGCCAATCGCGCGAGATCACGTTCCGGCTGGGCATGGGCCGCAGCACCGACGAGGCCGCACAACTGGTGCGCCGCTTTCGGGGCCGCGCCGCGGTGCACCAGGCGCTGAACGAGGTGCATGCGCACTGGGGGCAGATGCTCGGCGCCGTGCAGGTCGCCACGCCCGACCCGTCGCTGAACCTCCTGGCCAACGGCTGGCTCGTCTACCAGACGCTCGGCTGCCGCTTGCTGGCGCGCAGCGGCTACTACCAGTCGGGCGGCGCATTCGGCTTTCGCGACCAGTTGCAGGACGCGATGGCGCTCGTTCACGCGCGGCCGCAGATCCTGCGCGAACAGCTGCTTCACAACGCGAGCCGACAGTTCGTCGAAGGCGACGTGCAGCACTGGTGGCATCCGCCGTCGGGCCACGGCGTGCGAACGCACATCTGCGACGACTATCTGTGGCTGCCGCTCGCTCTGTGCCGTTACTTGCAGGCGACCAACGACACCGGCGTGCTGAGCGAAACCGTGACCTTCCTCGACGGACGCCCGCTGCCGCCCGGGGACGAGTCGTACTACGACCTGCCCGCGCGCTCGGCGCATGGCGCGAGCCTGTACGAGCATGCGGTGCGCGCGCTATGATGGGCACGGGCGACTGGAACGACGGCATGAACCGGGTCGGCCACCACGGGCAGGGCGAGAGCGTGTGGCTGGGCTTCTTCCTGTGCGAAGTGCTGCGCGAGTTCGCGCCTGTCGCGCGCGGCCACGGCGACGAGGCCTTCGCGCAACGCTGCGACGCTGAGCGCCGGCAGATCGGCGAGCGGCTCGAGGCGTCCGCGTGGGACGGGCAGTGGTATCTACGCGCCTACTTCGACGACGGCACGCCGCTCGGCTCGAAGGACAACCGGGAGTGCCAGATCGATTCGATCGCGCAGAGCTGGGCGGTGCTGTCGGGCATCGGCAGCCCTGAGCGTGTGCGACGGGCGATGGACTCCGTGGCGGCGCGGCTCGTGCGGCCGCAGGCGCAACTCGTGCAACTGCTCGATCCGCCGTTCGACTGCAGGGGCCCGAACCCCGGTTACATCGCGGGTTACGTGCCGGGAGTGCGCGAGAACGGCGGGCAGTACACGCACGCAGCGGTGTG
>VBDL01000120.1:0-200 GCA_005884255.1 Betaproteobacteria bacterium
GGCGTGCTGAACATCGTCACCGCGTCGCGCGAGCGCACGCCGGAAGTGGTCGACGTGTGGCTCGACGATCCACGCGTGCGCAAGATCTCCTTCACCGGCTCGACGGCGGTCGGCAAGCATCTGGCTCGCCGCTCGGCAGACACGTTGAAGAAGCTGTCGCTCGAGCTCGGCGGCAACGCGCCTTTCATCGTGTTCGACGA
>VBDL01000120.1:343-5534 GCA_005884255.1 Betaproteobacteria bacterium
CCCTCTTCGCAGATCGGGCCGATGATCAATGCACGTGCGATCGAGAAGATCGATCAGCACGTGAAGGACGCCGTGGCCAAAGGCGCGTGCGTCATCGTCGGCGGCAAGCGGCTCGCCGAGCTCGGGCCCAACTATTTCGCCCCCACGGTCCTGACCGGCGTCGCGGCGACGATGGCGTGCTGCCGCGAAGAGACGTTCGGGCCGGTGGTGCCGATCACGCGCTTCGAAGCAGAGGATGACGTGATCGCGGCCGCCAACGACACGCCATTCGGCCTGGCCGCGTATTTCTATTCGACCGACCTGCGCCGCGTCTGGCGCGTGGCGGCCGCGCTGGAAAGCGGCATCGTCGGCATCAACGAAGGCGCGCTGGCGGCCGAAGCCGCTCCCTTCGGCGGTGTGAAGGAGTCGGGCTACGGCAGGGAAGGCTCGGTGCACGGCCTGGACGACTACCTGCACCTGAAATACGTGTGCCAGGGGCAGCTCGGTTGATTGCGGTGTCGTGCGCACCGGCACCCGCCGCGTCGAGGGCCGGGGCTTCTAGGGCGCACGGTGACCGGCGAGAATGCGCGAACGAGAGCCGGCCTGGCCGCCATGCGCGCCCCCTCCATCACCTCGCTCTACGGCTGCCTGTGTGCAGGGCTGGCCGCCGCGCTGATGGGTGCGCCGCGGGCCCAGCCGGTGAGCGGCGACGGCCCCACGCCTGAGCCGCGCTCGACCGTCGTCGTCACCGGCAAGCGGGCGAGCCTGGCGTCGGCCCAGGCCGACAAGCGCGAGCGCCTCGAGATCGTCGACTCGGTCGTCGCCGACGACATCCAGAAGCTGCCCGACTTCAGCGTGAGCGACGCGCTGCAGCGCGTCACCGGCGTGCAGATCGCGCGCGACCGCGGCGACGGCACCGGCATCACGATCCGCGGCCTCACGCAGATGGAGACCACGCTCAACGGCCGCGAAGTCTTCACCGCCGGCACCGGCCGCACGCTCGACTTCGCCGACATTCCAGCGGAGATGGTCTCGGCGATCCGCGTCTACAAGACCTCGTCGGCCGATCACATCGAAGGGGGCATCGGCGGCAGCATCGATCTGCGCACGCGACACCCGTTCGACTTCGATGGCCGCGAGATCGTCGTCTCCACCCGCGTGATCCACGGCGACCTGGCGCGGCGCAGCGAGCCGCAGCTGTCGGCACTGCTGAGCCAGCGCTGGAAGGCGCGCACGGCAGGAGAGTGGGGCGTGCTGCTGAACCTGTCGCATCAGCGGCGCGCCTGGCGCGAGGATCAGAAGAGCGTCGGCAACCCGCTATCGCGCGACGACCTCGTGCCGGGGCAGAGCGTCACCGCGCCGAACGGCACTTCGGAGACCGCCAGCGTCGGCCTGCGCCAGCGCTCCGCCGGCACGCTGATCCTGCAGTGGCGGCCCTCCAGCGAGCTGGAGCTCACCGCCGAGGCCCACCACGCGCGCTTCACCACGCGGCAGGACTCGCAGCAGATCAACGTGTCGGCGTCGCCGACCTTCCTGCCCGGCAGCGTGGCACTGTTCCCGGGCACGAACGACGTGCAGCGCATCACCTGGACCGACGCACCGATCTCGGTGCTCAGCTTCGCGCGCGACACCGTCGATCGCACGCGCCAGGCGGCGCTCGGCGCGCGCTTCACGCGCGATGCGCTGACGCTGCGCGCCGATGCCAGCGTCACGCGCAGCTCCAACCACCTGTTCTTCTCCGGCCCGTTCATGGCCGGCACGGCGGCGCAGTTCACGCAAGACCTGGCGCCCAAGCTTCCCGCCACGTCGGTCAGCGGCACCAACCTGCTCGACCCATCGACCTTCCACTACACCGGCGTGGCCTATCGCACGCGGCCGTTCGACGGTGAGCTGAAGGCGCTGCAGCTCGATGCCGAGTACCGGCCGTCGGCCGGGTTCTTCAGCGCGCTGTCGGCCGGCCTGCGCGTGGCGCATCGCAGCGCGGGCAATGCGCCGGGGCTGATCCAGGCCGACGCGCCGGTCAGCGGGCTGACGCCGGCCGACATGCCGGGCTTCACGCTGCCCAACCCCTACAACGACTTCTTCCCCGGCGAGCCGGGCAGCCTGCGCAACTTCCTCGTCGGCAACCTGGACCTGGCGCGCGATGCCACGGCGCTGCGCAACGCCTTCGGCATCACGACGCCGATTCCTTCGTCCGCCAGCCCGCTGACGCTGTGGAGCATCCGCGAGCAGACGCAAGCCGCTCACCTGTTGGCGCGCTTCGAGGCCTTCGACGCGCGGCTGGACGGCAACGCCGGGCTGCGGCTGGTGCGCACGCGCGAGTCGGTGTCGGGCGCGCAATCGGTGCCGGCCACGGGCGGCATGGGACCGGTGCAGCTCGACACGAGCTCCGTCGATGCCTTGCCCAGCGTGAACCTGCGCTATCGGCTGTCGGACGACAAGCAGCTGCGCGCCGCGCTGTCACGCACGCTGACGCGCCCGGCCTTCGACCAGTTGTCGCCATCGCTCACACTGATCCGCAACCCGATCACTCCGGGACTCAATCAAGGCAGTGCCGGCAACCCGGCGCTGCGCCCGGTGCGCTCGACCAACCTCGACCTCGCGCTGGAGAGCTACTTCGACCGCAACAGCTCGGCCTACGTGACGGCCTTCCTGAAGCAGGTCGACGGCTTCGTCGCAACGCTCAGCCGGCCCGAGACCTACGAGGGCGTGAGCTACCAGGTGAGCCGCCCGCAGAACACCGACAAGGCGGACATCAAAGGCCTCGAGGTCGGCTACCAGCAGTTCTTCGACCGGCTGCCCGCGCCGTGGCGCGGGCTCGGCGCGCAGCTGAACTACACCTACGTCGACAGCAGCGCCTCCAACAGCGTGATCGGGCAGACGACGCCGCTGCAAGGGCTGTCGCGCCACAGCGCCAACCTGGTGGCGCTCTACGAGCGCGGCCCGGTCTCCGCGCGCATCGCTTACAACTGGCGCAGCCGCTTCGTCAACGGCTTTGTCAGCGTGGTGGGCGTCGGCATCCAGCCGGCCTACACTCGCGCTTACGGCTGGCTCGATGCATCGATGAGCTATCGGTTCAGCGACCGCGTCACGCTAGCGATCGAAGGCACGAACCTGTTGCGCACGATGCGCCGCTCCTACTACGGTGTCGAGACCCGGCCCCAGAGCCAGTGGATCAACGACGCGCAGCTGGGCGTCACGCTGACGCTGCGCTTCTGAAACGCCACGCCATGCTCGCCCCGATGCGCCTCTCACGGCTCCTGGCCATGGCTGTTGCGCTGGGCGTCGGCGGCGTGCTCGCCGCTGCTGCGCGCTCCACCACGCTCGACGAATGGCGCGCCGACGTCGCACGCACACGCGCGCTCGCCGAGAACGATGCCCCGCGCGCTCACGAGCAGGCCGAGCGCTTGCTGGCCGCCTTGCCGGCCACGGCCGCACCGGCCGATCGGGCGCTCGCGTTGAACCTGCTGTCGCGCGCCGAGGTGTACCTGGCCCTGACCGACCAGGCGGCGGGCCATGCGCAGCAGGCACTGGAGCTGGCCCAGCAGCACGGCGACCGCATCGGCCAGGCCGAGGCCGACCTCAACATCGCGCTCAATTCGGTCAACCAGAGCCGCATCGATCTGCTGATCGCCTCCACCACCCAAGGCCTCGCGGTACTGCAGGGCGTGGACCGGCCCGAGCTGCTGGCCGAGGCCATGCTGCGCGTGGCCATGATGTACCGGCGCATCGGCCAGTTCGACGAGTCGGTCACGCTGGCGATGCAGGCGATGGAGATCGCCAAGCGAAGCCGCAATGCGCTGGCGCTGACCTACGCGCACCAGGGGCTCGCCATCTCGTTCGGCCAGAGCAACAGGCAGCCCGAGGCGGATGAGCACAACCTGAGGATGCGCGAATACGCGCAGGCGGCGCAGTCCAAGCTGCTGGAGGCCTATGCGCTGACGAGCCTCGGCTACGGCGCCGCGCTGCGTGGCGACTATCGCCTGGCCGAGGCTCGGCACCGCGAAGCCGTTGCGCTGTTTCGCGCGACCGGTGCGCCGTTCGGAATCGCGCACGGCCTGTCCGGCCTGGCCGATGTGTTTCGCCGGCAGCATCAGCACACAGTGGCCCTGTCGCTGCTTGGCGAGGTCGCCGACATCTTCCGACGCCATGCCAACAAGATCGGCCTGTGGTTCGCGCTCAATGCGCTCAGCGAGAACCACGAGGCGCGGGGCGATCGCGCCGCGGCGCTGGCCGGTGCCGAGCAGGCGTACGCGCTGGCCAAGGAGATCGGCCTGCCCGTCTACCGCAGCGACAGTGCGCAGCGTCTCGCCGTGCTGGCCGCCGCGGCGGGCCACCACAAGCAGGCCTACGCGTTCGCCGCCGAGGCCTCGACGCTGAGCGCGCAGGCCGCGCGCGAGAAGTCCAGTGCCCGCATGATCGAGCTCGCGCGGCGCTACGAGACCGAGAGCAAGCAGCGCGAGATTGACGAGCTGACGCGCCGCAACGAGCTGCAGACGGTCGAGCTGCAGAAGCGCGAGCTATGGCAGCGCTGGCTGTACACGGTGCTCGGCGCCAGCGTGCTCGCGCTGGCAGGCGGCGCGTTCTTCGTGATCCGCCTGCGCCACTCGCAGGCGGCCATCCGCAGCCTCAATGCCAGCCTCGAGCATCGCGTGCGGGCCAGCACCGCGGAGTTGCGCCAGCAGACGAGCTACCTGCGCACCTTGATCGACACGCTGCCGATGCTCGCCTGGCTGAAGGACACGAAATGCCGCTATCTCACCGTCAACCAGGCGACGGCAGCCGCTTGCGGCACGACCGTCGAGCAGATGACGGGCCGGGGCGACGGCGATTTCTGGCCGGAACCGGTGTCCAAGGCCTATCGCGCCGACGATGTCGAGGTCATGCGCTCGCGCGAGCGCAAGACCGTGGTCGAGGCGCGGGCCGACGCGACGGGCGACGTCTGGATCGAGACCTACAAGGCGCCGGTGGTCGACGAGGACGGCACCGTGCTCGGCACCGTGGGCCTGGCGCGCGACGTCAGCGAGCGCAAGGCCGCCGAGGCGGCGCGCGAGGCGGCGCTGGCCGAAGCCGAGCGGCTCGCGCGCCAGCGCAGCGAGTTCCTCGCGCAGATGAGCCACGAGCTGCGCACGCCGCTGAACGGCATCCTCGGCTTTGCGCAGATCCTGCAGCGCGACAAGGCACTGACCGAGCGCCAGGTGCGCGGCCTGAA
>VBDL01000131.1 GCA_005884255.1 Betaproteobacteria bacterium
ACCGGCACCGGCACGCGCAGCGTGTTCGGCCACCAGATGCGCTTCGACCTGGGCGAGGGCTTCCCGCTGGTCACCACGAAGAAGGTGCACCTGAAGAGCATCATCCTGGAGCTCTTGTGGTTCCTGCGCGGCGACAGCAACGCCAAATGGCTGCAAGAGCGCGGCGTGACCATCTGGAACGAATGGGCGCGCGCCGATGGCGATCTCGGCCCTGTGTACGGCGTGCAATGGCGCTCCTGGCCGACGCCGGACGGCGGCCACATCGACCAGATCGCCGAGGTCGTGAAGCAACTGAAGAGCAACCCCGACTCGCGCCGCATCATCGTCAGCGCGTGGAACGTGGCCGACCTGCCGAAGATGG
Organism: Betaproteobacteria bacterium; assembly: GCA_005884255.1. Lineage (GTDB taxonomy): Bacteria > Pseudomonadota > Gammaproteobacteria > Burkholderiales > Burkholderiaceae_C > VBDL01. The sequence continues at coordinate 362 of VBDL01000131.1, forward strand.
CGCTGATGCCCTGCCACGCGTTCTTCCAGTTCTACGTGGCCGACGGCAAGCTCTCCTGCCAGCTCTACCAGCGCAGCGCGGACATCTTCCTCGGCGTGCCGTTCAACATTGCGAGCTACGCGCTGCTCACGCACATGCTGGCGCAGCAGTGCGATCTCGACGTCGGCGATTTCGTGTGGACCGGCGGCGACTGCCACGTCTACAACAACCACTTCGAGCAGGTGAAGACGCAGCTCGCGCGCACGCCCTTCCCCTACCCGCTGCTGCACATCAAGCGGCGGCCGGCGTCGATCTTCGACTACGAGTACGAGGACTTCGAGGTGCGCGAGTACGAATGCCATCCGGCCATCAAGGCGCCGGTGGCGGTATGAAGTTGTCGCTCATTGCCGTGGTCGCTCGCAACGGCGCCATCGGCAAGAACAACGCGCTGCTCGTGCATCTCTCCGAAGACCTCAAGCACTTCAAGCGCACGACGCTCGGCTGCCCGGTGATCATGGGGCGCAAGACCTTCGAGTCGATCGGCCGGCCGCTACCCGGGCGGCGCAACATCGTCGTCACGCGCAATGCGCAATGGCGAGCCGACGGCGTCGACACGGCGCACTCGCTCGATGATGCGCTCAAGCTCGTCGGCGATGTGCCGAAAGCCTTCGTGATCGGCGGCGGCGAGCTGTACGCGCAGGCGTTGCCGCATGCCGCCGAGCTGGTGCTCACCGAGCTCGATCGAGAATTCGACGGCGACACCTTCTTCCCCGGGTGGGACCGCCGCGAGTTCACCGAAACATCGCGTGAGCGTCATCACGGCGACGCGCCCAACGATTTCGATTACGCCTTCGTCACCTACCAACGCATTCGCTGAAGAGGAGTACTGAGACCATGTCCGGACACGGCTTTCACGTTCACGGCCCGCACGACCACGAGATCGAGCATGCCGCGCAGCATGGCGACAAGGACAGCTTCGCCGGCCAGATCGCGGTGATGACCGCGATTCTCGCCACCATCGGCGCGCTGTTCAGCTACATGGGCGGTGCCACGCAGGCCAATGCCGGCCTGTACAAGAACAACGCGGCGATCAAGAAGACCGAGGCGTCGAACCAGTGGAATTACTTCCAGGCCAAGAGCACCAAGCAGGCGCTGGCCGAGCAGGCGCGTGACCTGGCGCCCGAGGACAAGAAGGCCACCTACCAGGGCAAGGTGGAGCGCTACGAGAAGGAAAAGAACCAGATCAAGGCCGACGCCGACAAGCTGGAGGCCGAGGCGAAGACCTGGGACGAGCAGTCCGACGCGCAGATGCACCTGCATCACCGCTGGGCACAGGCCACCACCGCGCTGCAGATCTCGATCGCGCTGGCCGCTATCGCGCTGCTCACGCGGCGCAAATGGCTCGAACGGGGCATGTTCGGTGTGGCTGCGCTCGGCGTGGCGCTCGGCGGGGCGGCCTTGATGCACATCTGAGCCTTACGCGACCGTCGCCTCGCGCGCGGCGATCCACTCCACCAGCGCGTCGGCCGGCATCGGCCGAGCGAAGTGATAGCCCTGCAGCTCGTCGCACTTGGCGGCGCGCAGCGTACGCACCTGCTGCGCGCGCTCCACGCCCTCGGCCACGACCTGCAGGCCCAGTGCGTGGCCCAGCCCGATGATGGCGCGCGTGATGGCCAGCGCGGCCGGGTCATCCTGCATCGCCTGCACGAACGAGCGGTCGATCTTCAGCTTGTCGATCGGCAGCCGGTTCAGGTAGTTCAGGCTCGAGTAGCCGGTGCCGAAGTCGTCGATGGCCAGCTTCAGCCCCAGCCCCTTCAGCGCATGCAGCTGCTGCAGCGTGAGCTCGGTGCGGTCCATCAGCATCGATTCGGTGAGCTCCAGCTCCAGCATGCCGCCCGGCACCGCGTGCTCGTGCAGCGCCTCGCGCAGGCTCGCCACCAGCCCGGCATCGCGCAGTTGTAGCGCCGACAGGTTGATCGACACCGGCAGCGTGCCCAGACCCGCGGCGCGCCAGCGCGCCTGCTGGCGGCATGCCTCTTCGATGACCCAGGCGCCGATCGGCACGATCAGCCCCGAATCCTCGGCGATAGGAATGAACTGAGCCGGCGACACCGGGCCTTCGGCGCCCTGCCAGCGCAGCAAGGCCTCGACGCCGACCAGCGCCTCGCCGCGCGCATCCATGCGCGGCTGGTAGTGCAGCTGCAGCTCGCGGCGCTCGATCGCGTGGCGCAGGCTGGATTCCAGCCGCAGGCGCGCCTGCGCTCGCTCGTTGAGCTCGGCGGTGAAGAAACGCACGCGGTCGCGGCCGCCGAACTTGGCGTGGTACATCGCCGCATCGGCGTGGCGCATCAGGCTGTCGATGTCGTGCGCATCGTCGGGGTAGATCGCCACGCCCACGCTGCACGACACATGCAGCTCGGCGCCGTCGATGTCGTGCGCGCGGCGGATCAGCGGCACCAGCCGGTGCTCGACGATGCTGGTGATCTCGTCGGCGCCGGCCACCCCATTGAGCACGACGACGAACTCGTCGCCGCCCAGCCGCGACACGGTGTCGCCCGCGCGCACCGCATCGAGCAGGCGCCGCGCCACCGAGCGCAGCAGCGCATCGCCGACGTGGTGGCCGAGCGAGTCGTTGATGTTCTTGAAGCGGTCGAGGTCGATGAACAGCACGCCCACCTTGTGGCCGCTGCGCTGCGCCTGCTGCAGCGCCAGGCGCAGCCGCTCCGAGCACAGCGAGCGGTTGGGCAACTCGGTGAGCACGTCGTGCTGTGCGAGGAACTGGATGCGCTGCTCGCTGGCCTTGCGCTCGCTGATGTCGATCGACGCGAAGATCACGTGCGACACGCGGCCCGCATCGCTGCGCTCGACGCTGACCACCAGCCAGGCCGGGTAGCTGCTGCCATCGCGCCGCCGCACCTGCACCTCGCCCTGCCACGCGTCGCGCTGCTCGATCTGCAGCCACAGCCCGACCAGCGGCGTGCTGCCGGCATCGTCGCTGACCAGCGTGTCCGGCCGCTGGCCGATCAGCTCGGCCGCGTCGTAGCCCGTCGCGCGGCTCAGCGCGCGATTGACGCTGACGATGCGCCGCTCGCCATCGACGATGACGATGCCCTCCGAAGAGGTCTCGAACACCTTGGCCCACAGCGCCAGGCGCTGCTCCATCTGCTTCAGATGGTTGATCGGCGCGAAGGCGGTGAGCACCGCATCCTGCCCCTGGTAGCGCAGGCGCCGTGCCGACAGCACCGCCCATGAGGGCTTGGCGCCAGCGTGCCAGCGCACCTCGAACTCGTCGACGCGCTCGCGATCGGCCAGATCCTGGAAGAAGCGCACGCGCAAATCGGCATCGAGCCCGCTGGCCCACGGGTCCTGGCGCCGCCCGCCGAGCCAGCGCTGCGCCGACGCGTTGGCATGCAGCACCTCGTGGCCGGGCACGGCGGTGACCATCATCGGCATCGGCATCGCCTCGACCAGCTCCTGCTGCGCAGCGGCGGCACGCGCGCTGGCCGCCAGCTCCTGCTGCGCGGCGCGCTCGCGGTCGAGCTGCGCCAGCATGTCGTTGAAGCCGAGCACGAGGCGGCCGATCTCGTCGCCGCTCGGCCACTGCGCGCGCAGGCTGTGGTCGCCGGTGCGGCGCACCGTGTCGACCACATCGGACAGGCGCCGCAGCGGCAGCGCGATCTGCCGCGCGACGAAGAACACCGCGCCGAGGATCAGCGCGAGCAGCGCCAGCGCGGTGCCCAGGTGCAGCCACATGCGCGTGAAGAAGCCGGCGATGCGCACCTGCAGCAGGCGATCGAGCTGCGTGGCGGACTGCGCCCAGGCGCCGTCGATGTCGCGCAGCAGCGCGGCTTCCGCGGCGTCCAGGCGCTGCAGCTCGGCCTCCGACGCGCCGTCGAGCAGCGCCCGCGCGCTGGCGCGAAAGCGCTCGATGCTGGCGGCCAGCGCGGCGCGCGAAGGCTGCAGTGCACTGCCGAGCACGCCATCGGCCGCGGCGGCGAAGGCTTCCGCATAGTCCGACTCGACGCCCTTGGCCGTGGCGTCGAGCCGGCCTTCGAGGATGAAGAACTGCGTGCGCGCCGCGGCATCCGGCACGTGGCCGAGCGCGACCTGGTGCCGCAGCTGGCCGGCGATGCTCGAACCCAGGTCGAGCAGCTCGGGCAGGCGCAGCAGCACGATGGACATCGTGTAGTAGCTGTCCAGATCCGGGTCGAGGATCAGATTGGACTGGTTGCCGATGCGCGTGAGGAGCTCGCGCCCGCGGTCCAGCGCCTCGCGGCGCGTGTGCTCCAGCGCATCGGGCGCGCCGGCGCGGCGCGCCACGTCCAGCCGATCCAGCGCCGCCGCGAAAGCCTCGCTGAGGCCCGCGCTGCGCATGCCCGCGCCCGACGCGCCTTCCGCACGCATCACCAGCGCCGCCGGCGCCTCCCCCGTGCGCACGCCCGGTGCGGCCTGCACCACCGCGAGCAACGCCGCGCGTGCTTGCGCGATGTAGGCGTTGCCGGCGAGCTCCTTGCGCGCGAAGTCGATGGCGATGAACTTCTCGTTGATGAGCACGCCGCTGATGAAGATCACCGCCGTGAGATCCAGCAGGTAGATCAGCAGCAGCTTGCGGCCGACGCTGAGCCGGCCGAGGGTCCGGGACAGCAGGCCTCGCATGGCCGTTGGCGATGCAAGCACCGTGCCCCGCCGGGGGCAGGCAAGCGGTGTTCGCCCTTTCGGCCGCCCCTTAAACTCGCATCCCTTCGAAGAGATCTCACCCAGGGGTTGGACGTGGTTGCTGCTAGAACTTACTTGGCGCGAGTCCTTGCGAGGCTCAATGGCCAGTTCGGACAAGGGCCGGTGCTGGCCGCGAGCCTGGTTCTTCTGCTGTGCGTCGTGGCGAGCCTGGTGGCGTTCGGGTTCTTCGACACCGCCGCGCCGAGCACGCTCACCATCACGAGCGGGCCCGAGGGCAGCGGCTTCAAGAGGAACGCCGAGCAGTACAAGAAGATCCTCGCCAAGCAAGGCGTCACGCTGAAGATCCTGCCATCCGAAGGCTCGCACGACAACATGCAGAGATTGGCGAACCCGAAGGTCGCGGTAGACGTGGGCTTCGTGCTGGGCGGCGAGGCCAACAGCGCCACCGCGGAGAACCTGGTGTCGCTGGGCAGCGTCTCGTACCAGCCGCTGATGATCTTCTATCGCGGCGCGCCC
>VBDL01000132.1 GCA_005884255.1 Betaproteobacteria bacterium
GAGGTAGCGCTGCGCCAGCGCCACCTCGTCGGCCAGCGACACCGACGAGCCGCTGTCGGCCAGCGCGACTCGAAACAGCTCGGCCAGATCCTCCAGCACGGCCTCGGCGCGCGCCGGGTCGACGCGCACCAGCGCGACCGCGGTGTTCAAGGTGTTGAAGAGAAAGTGCGGGCGGATGCGCGCCTGCAACTCGACCAGGCGCGCGGTCGCATCGGCCGGCAGCTGCGCGCGCGAGCGCAGGCGCAGCCAGCCGAACAGCAGCGCAGCGAGCGCCGCGCCGATGAGCAGCACCACCGGCCACAGCGTGCGCGGCGCCGGCATCAGCTCGCCGAACGACAGCACCGCCCACCCGCTGGTCGCGCTGAGCATGCCGAGCATCGTCACCGCCAGCCACTGCGCGGAGAGGTTCAAGCCGCCGAGCGTGCGCCGCAACGAGCACAGCAGCACCAGCCACAGCAGCACACCAGAGAGACCGAGCAAGGTGCCCAGCGCCATCAGCGAGAAGGCCCGCGCGAGCTCGCCGCCGGCCAGCGTCAGCGCGCCCAGCAGCATCGCGCCTTCGACGAAGGCCACGGCCCGCAGCACCAGGCCGATGTGGCAGACGTCGAACACGCTGCCCGACGGCTGACCGCCGCTGTCGAAGGGGCTCGGTGGCTCGGCGGGCAGCAGCGAGCCCATCTCGCTGCTCGGGAAGCGGCTGCTGGCCTGGGTATTGAGCGGAGCCTCGGGCATGGCCGTCGATAGAATTGACGGCCGCATTGTTACCCACGCCCATGTCCTCCAACCAACTCGACAAGAAGTCCGAAGCCTGGTCCGCGCTCTTTTCCGAGCCGATGAGCGAGCTGGTCAAGCGCTACACCGCCAGCGTCGGCTTCGACCAGCGCCTGTGGGCCGCCGACATCGAAGGCTCGCTGGCGCATGCCGAGATGCTCGCCGCGCAGGCCATCATCGGCGCGCAGGACCTGGCCGACATCCGCCGCGGCATGGCCACCATCCGCGAGGAGATCGAGTCGGGCCGCTTCGCGTGGAAGCTGGAACTCGAGGACGTGCACCTGAACATCGAGGCGCGCCTGACGCAGCTCGTCGGTGATGCCGGCAAGCGCCTGCACACCGGCCGCTCGCGCAACGACCAGGTGGCCACCGACGTGCGCCTGTGGCTGCGCGGCGAGATCGACGGCCTGAGCACCCTGCTCGCCGACATGCAGCGCGCGCTGCTCGGCGTGGCCGAGAAGCACGCCGACACCGTGATGCCCGGTTTCACGCACATGCAGGTGGCGCAGCCGGTGAGCTTCGCGCACCACCTGCTGGCCTATGTGGAGATGTTCGCGCGCGATGCCGAGCGCCTGGCCGATGTGCGCCGGCGCGTCAATCGCCTGCCGCTGGGCGCCGCGGCGCTGGCCGGCACCAGCTATGCGCTGGACCGCGAGCGCGTGGCGCGCACGCTTGGTTTCGAAGGCGTGTGCCAGAACAGCCTCGACGCGGTGAGCGACCGCGACTTCGCGCTCGAGTTCGCGGGCTTCGCGTCCATCGTGATGATCCACGTGTCGCGCCTCGCGGAAGAGATCGTGCTGTGGATGAGCCAGAACTTCGGCTTCATCGACCTCGCCGACCGCTACTGCACCGGCTCGTCGATCATGCCGCAGAAGCGCAACCCCGACGTCGCCGAGCTGGCGCGCGGCAAGAGCGGCCGCGTGGTCGGCCACCTGATGGGCCTGATCACCTTGATGAAGGGCCAGCCGCTGACCTACAACAAGGACAACCAGGAAGACAAGGAGCCGCTGTTCGACACGGTCGACACGGTGCGCGACACCTTGCGCATCATGGCCGAGATGGTCGAGGGCATCATCGTCAAGCCCGAGGCGATGCAGCGCGCAGCGCTCAAGGGCTACGCCACCGCCACCGACCTCGCCGACTACCTGGCGAAGAAGGGCGTGCCGTTCCGCGACGCGCACGAGGTGGTGGCGCATGTGGTGAAGGCGGCGCTGCAGCAGGGCAAGGACCTGGCCGAACTGCCGCTGGCCACCTTGCAGGGCTTCCACGCCGCGATCGGCGGCGACGTGTACGCGGTGCTCAGCCTGCAGGGCTCGTTGAACGCGCGCAACGTGCTCGGCGGCACCGCGCCGGCCCAGGTGCGCGCGCAGATCGCGCGGCACCGCGCACGGCTTCAATCGGTGGGCTGACGCCGGGCCGGCGGCAGTGCCGGCATCCGCTCGATGTGGGCGATCTCCGCGCTCGACAGCTCGGCGCTGCGCCGCAGGAAATCGAGCACCGTGCGCAGCTGCTCCTCGCTGTACTGCGACCACAGCGCCGCCGTGCGTTGCGCCAGCCGCTCGTAATAGGCGCCGACCTCGCGCACGCGCGCCGGGCGCGCGACCACGCGCAGCCTGCGCCGATCGGCCGGGTCGGCCACACGCTCGACGAAGCCGCCTCGCTCCAGGCGATCGATCAGGCCGGTGACCGCGCCGCTGCTCAGGCCGGTGGCCGCGGCCAGCTGGCCCGGCGTCATCGCCTCCTGCGAGGCGTTGGCGATCAGCTCCAGGCAATCCAGGTCCGTGCCGCTCAGGCCCACACGCCCGCCCACCGCATCGCCGAGCAGCGCGCCTCGCACGGCGAGGCCCCGCATCTGCATGCCGAGGCTCCGCAGCAGCGCCTGTTTCTTCGCAGCCATGCTTCTTAGCGACTAAGAGAATCGGGGTTTCACAGAGCTTAGCAGCGCAGCTCGGCGCGACCATGACCGGCGTGGCCCTCGTACAACAGTGTCGTCCGGCGCAACGCCCCCAAGCCCCGGCGCCGCGGCCGGGGGCGAACGCTAGTCGCCGTGGCCGGGCTGCGTGTCTTCGGCCACCTGCGTGTTGCCCAGCCCGAGCAGGTCGCGCGCGCGCTCCAGGCACAGCTGGCCTTGACGCGAGCGCTTGGTCATGCCCAGCTGGCGCTCGATGTCCCACACCAGGTCGATCAGCTCGGCGGTGCTCTCGGCGCCGCGCACCCGACCCACCAGGCGCGAGCCGAACAACGGGCCATCGAGGCGCAGCAGCTCGAGCAGCTGCTGGCGCACGCGCTCGACGACCGGCTCTTCCTCGACCTCGGGCACCTCGTCGAGCAGCAGCGGCGGCGCCACTGCCTCGATGCGCGATGGCGGCTCGGCTGCAAGCGGCGGCTCGGGCGGCGCCACGTCAGCCGCCGCGATGGGCACCTCCTCCGGCAGCTCCGTCGAAGCGATCTCGTCGGCTGGCGCCTCCAGCGGCGCGGCCGGCACCAGCAGCTCCACGCTCGTCAGCTGCGGCTCATCGGGCGAGGTAGCCGGTTCGGGCGGCGGTTCGGCCGGCGGCGAGGCTTCGACCGGCACATCGACCAGCCCCAGGCGCACCAGCTCCTCGAAGTGGCTGATCGCCGCGCCGGCCTGGTTCGCCAGATCGAGCACCTCGCCGAGCGAGCGGCGCCCGTCCACCATCAGCAGCACCGTGCGGTGGCGCTGGCTCAAGCGGTGCGTGCGATGGCGCAACTCGTCCTGGCCGAGTGCGGTCTTGCTGGGTACGACGGGGGTGGACATCGAAGCCGACTGCGAAGGGCCTCATTGTGGCCCGAGCCGGCCGCAGGCCCCCTTCTTCGACAAACGGAAACATCCTAGACTAGGGCTGTCAGGGAGAGTGACAACAACGGGCGCGCCGCCCTTGCGGCTCGCCTCCACGAGATGCCACCCCCTGCAGCGTTGAGCGACGCGAAGGGAGCCTCGTGGACAACCGCAGCACCGAACTGTCGCTGATCTGCCGCGTGCAGTCACGGCTGTGCGCGTTGCCGTTGCGGCATGTGGTCGAGATCTTGCGCGCGCTGCCGGTGGAACCGGTTGCCGGTGCGCCACGCTTCGTGCGCGGGCTGACGATGCTGCGCGGCGCGCCCGTGCCGGTGATCGACGCGGCGCGCCTGCTCGGCGATGACGACGCCCCGGCGCAACGCTACGTCTCGCTGGCCATCGGCGAGCGCCGCATCGCGCTGGCGGTCGGCGAGGTGCTCGGCGTGCGCGCGGTGCCGCCCGACAGCGTGCAGGCGCTGCCGCCGCTGCTGCAGGAGGCCGCTGCCGACAGCGTCGCGGCGATCGGGCGGCTCGACGCCGAACTGCTGCTCGTGCTCACCAGCACGCGGCTGCTGCCAGACACCTTGTGGGCGGTGCCATCATGAATCCCGACCTCGCGCCCCTCGAGCGCTTTCGCGCCCTCATCGCCAGCCGCATCGGGCTGCAGTTCGACGACGCGAAACGCGGCTGGCTCGCCGAGGTGCTGCGGCGGCGCAGCGACGCCCACCGCGAGCCCTGCGAGGCCTACCTGGCCCGGCTGGAGCGGGCCGGCGCCGGCAGCGAGCTGGGCGCACTGGCGCAGGAGCTGACCGTCGGCGAGACCTATTTCCTGCGCAACATCGACCAGTTCCAGGCGCTGCGCGAGCAGGTGTGGCCGCAGCGGCTGCGCGCACAGGCGGCGCGGCGGCGCGTGCAGGTGCTGTCCGCCGGCTGCGCGTCGGGCGAGGAGGCCTACTCCATCGCGATGAGCCTGTACGACCTGCTGCCCGCTGCGGGCTGGGAGCTGTCGATCCGCGCGGTGGACCTCAACCCCGCGGCGCTCGACAAGGCGCGGCGCGCCCGCTACACCGCCTGGTCGCTGCGCGAGACGCCGCCGCGGCAACTGCAACGCTGGTTCCGCGCCGAGGGCGGCGAGTACGTGCTCGACGACACGATCCGCGCCGCCGTGCATTTCGAGCAGCGCAACCTCGGCGAGGACGACGCGGAGTTGTGGGTGCCCGGCGCCTACGACGTGGTCTTTTGCCGCAACGTGCTGATGTACTTCGCGGCAGGCAGCGCGCAGGCCACCGTGGCGCGCATCACGCGCTCGCTGGCGCCCGGCGGCTACCTCTTCCTCGGCCATGCGGAGACGCTGCGCGGCCTGTCGCAGGACTATCACCTGCGGCACACGCACGAGGCCTTCTACTACCAGCGCAAGGACGCCGCCGCCGAGGCTCCCCTGCCCGAAGCCGCGCCCGCACTGCCGGCCGATACCGCCGGCCCCGCGCTGGCCGCTGCCGTGGAAGGCGCGGACAGCTGGGTCGAGGCCATCGGCCGCGCGGCCGAGCGCATTCGCGTGCTCACGGAACACGCCGGCGCGGCGGCCCCACACGCGCCGGAGCGCAGCGCCAAGGGTTGGCAACTCGCGCTCGGGCGCGCACTCGAGCTGCTGCGCGACGAGCGCTTCGCCGAGGCGCTGGACGTTGTGCAGGCGCTGCCCCCGGCCTCGGCCCGCGACCCCGAAGTGCTGCTGCTGCACGCCGTGCTGCTGGTGCACGGCGGGCG
>VBDL01000175.1 GCA_005884255.1 Betaproteobacteria bacterium
ATCTGCACGCGCTCGCGCGGCAGCAGCTTGCCGCGCGCCAGGTGCTTGGCGCGTGCCGACTCGCCGCCGCCCTCGGCAATCTTCGCCAGCCTCGTGTTCAGGTCGTCGACCAGCGCGCGCATCGCCGCGGCATTGGTCTTGAACTCCTCGGAACGCGTGTTCAGCTTCGGCACGAGCTGCGGCATGGGGGCGGTCTCCTGTGGCGGGCTGGGCCGGATGATGCCGGCAGCCGTCTGATTGACGTTTACGTTAACGTCAATTGTAGGACCGATGCGGACGGACCCCCGCCACGTCGGGGGTGTCAGCCTGTCTGATCGGGTTCAAACTGCGGGCCATCGACGCGCCATCGGCGTCTTTCGGGAGATGCACCGTGACAACCGTCGCCGAGCTTCTGAGATCCAAGGCCGACTCGAACGCCGTCCATGCCATCGCGCCGGCAGTATCGGCGTTCGACGCCGTCAGGCTGATGGCCGACAAGAACGTCGGCGCCCTGCTGGTGCGCGACGGCGAAGAGATCATCGGCATCTTCACCGAGCGCGACTACGCACGCAAGGTCGGGTCGATGTCGCGGTCGCCGACGGACACGATGGTGCGCGAGGTGATGTCGTCGCCGGTCATGTACGTGCGGCCCGACCAGTCCAGCGAGGAATGCATGGCGCTGATGACCGAGAACCGGTTGCGTCACCTCCCCGTGATGGACGGCGATCGGCTGATCGGGCTGATCTCCATCGGCGACCTGGTCAAGGGCATCATCTCCGAGCAACGCTTCCTCATCGAGCAGCTCGAGCACTACATCACCGGGAGCCGGGATTGAGCGCCGGCCTGTTCGGCCGCGTGCGGACCTAACGCACCCGCGCCGCGACCTGCAGGCAAAGCGCCGCCCCCGCGGGGGTCAGGCGCAGTCCTCCGCCGCGATCCTCCAGCCAATCGAGCGCGAGGTAGTCGTCCACGAAGCCGGGGGCGATGAGATCGGCGCGGTCACGGTTGACCAAGTCCACCGTGGTGCGCAAGGCGTCACGCAGTCGTTCTCGACGCAGCGCGGGCGGTGCGGTGACAGGGGGGAATAGGGTCAGAATAGCCATCAAACAACAACTGTAGGTCCGGGGAGCAGTCCGCGTCTGTGCGGCAGGCCACGTTCAACCCTGGGAGCTGTGCATGACCCCGGCCACCGACCCGCGAGACAACCGCCTGCTGGCGGCGCTGCCCGATGTCGAGTGGGAGCGCTGGCGACCGCAGCTGGAGCTCGTGGAGATGCCGCTGGGCAAGGTGCTCTACGAGCCGGGCAGCACGCTGGCACATGTGTACTTTCCGACCACATCGATCGTTTCGCTGCTGTACGTAATGGAAGACGGCGCCTCGGCCGAGATCGCGGTGGTCGGCCGCGAAGGCCTCGTCGGCATCTCGCTGTTCATGGGGGGCGCAACGACGCCCAGCCGCGCGGTGGTGCAAAGCGCCGGCCAGGCGTTCCGCTTGACGGCGGACCTGATGCTGCAGGAGTTCAACCGCGCCGGCCCGGTGCTGCACCTGTTGCTGCGCTACACGCAGGCGCTCATCACGCAGATGGCGCAGACGGCGGTGTGCAACCGCCACCACTCGCTGGACCAGCAGTTGTGCCGCTGGCTGCTGTTGAGCCTGGATCGCCTGGATTCGCGCGAGCTCGTGGTGACGCAGGAACTCATCGCCAACATGCTGGGCGTGCGCCGCGAGGGCGTGACCGAAGCCGCCGGCGAACTGCAGAAGGCCGGGCTCATCCGCTACCGGCGCGGCCACATCACGGTGCTCGACCGGCAGAGGCTCGAACAGCGCACCTGCGAGTGCTATGCGGTGGTCAAGAAGGAATACGACCGCCTGCTTCCAGCAAGGTTGGCAACCTGAGCACCGCCGATTCCAGATGCGCCGGGCCGGCCATCGACGCGCGCGCGGCGGACGACAACTGGCTGAAGAAGGCGTGGCCGAGCCGATGCTTCTTGGCCCAGAACATGGCACTGTCCGCGCTCTGGAGCAAAGCGTCGACGCTGGTTCCATCCAGGGGGTAGAGAGCGATACCAATGCTCGGTCTCACGCGCAGCGCGAGGGGGCCGAGCCGGCAGGGCGCGGACACGGCGTCGAACAGCTTGCGGGCGATGGCGGCCACCTGTTCCTCGTCTTGCACGTCGAGCAGCAGACACAGGAACTCGTCGCCGCCATGGCGGCTGACCGTGTCGTCGAAACGCACGGCCTGCGTGAGTCTGGCGCTGATCACCTTGAGCAGTTCGTCGCCCACGGCATGCCCGTGGACGTCGTTGATGGACTTGAACCCGTCGAGGTCGATGTACAACAGACCGAAGGCGCGAGCGTGAGGCTCGTGCCGCGCCAGCGCGTTGCCGGAGCACTCCTCGAAGGATCTGCGGTTCGGAAGGCCCGTGAGGGTGTCGTGGAATGCCGTGTGGCGGGCCCGCCTTTCGCCGGCCCGGCTTTCGCTGAGCTCGCGGCGCGCCTGCTGCAGTTCGCAACGCACTTGCGCCAACTCCCGCTCCAGGCGCTGGCGCCGGCGAACCTCCAGCTGCGGCGAGTCGGTCTCCAGCATCACCACGGCGAGCGGTTCGGTGCGCATGTCAGTGTGCGCCGCGGTGGCGGAAGAGGTTGACGATCGCCAGCAGCGCAATGGCGCCGCTCACCGATGCGCCCAGCGACGCCAGGCTGAAGGTCGCGTCGTTGACGGTGCCGAAATCCACCATTGGCGACAGGAACCACACCGCCAGCAAGGCGCCCAGCGTGCCGGTGACCACGTTGACGATGACGGCTTGCGAGCCGCCGGTCTTCAGCGCGAGGCTCGCGAGCCAGCCGATGAAGCCGCCGAGGGCCAGCCAGATGATCAGGTTCATGAAGGTCTCCTGCGGTGGCAGGGCTCGCGCTCGATGCCTGCCCGCCACGCACTTGTCAGGGTAGCCGCTCGGGCCGGAGCGCATCTGTGCGCTAGCGCACGCAGTCTCGCGAGTTGCCTGTCTGGGCAAGTCTGCAAGGATGGTTATTGCGCCCACGAGGGCGGCAGCAGGTCCATACTGCCCTGATGGGTACCGCTTCGTCGCCGAATCACCGGCCGGAACTGCAGTCGCTGTCGGAGGCCGAGCGCCAACTGCTGCAGCGCCTGGGAGCGGCCCTGGTCACCGAGTGGAACGACCTGCCCACGCCCTTGCAGCGGGCCCTCTTCGACCGCGCCGTGGTCAAGGACCCGGCCAGCGATACCGACCTGCTGAAGGCCCGCATGGCGCGCTTTCTGCACGATCACAAGGACGCGCCCGGCTCCTGGTAAGCGGCCGCCGGCCACGGGAATCCTGTCGGCCGAAGCAGGTCGAACCGCAGGCGCGGTCACTGCGGGAAACAACGCAGCGCATGCCGCGGCGGCAGCCTCTACGATGAGCCCTGCCGGCCACCGCCGGCCGAACCGAGGACCCGCGATGACGCAAGTCAGCCTCAGTCCGTCGCTGCGCGACTACCAGCTCGGCGACAACCTGGCCGCACCCCATGGCCAGGTCTTTCTCACCGGCACGCAGGCGCTGGTGAAGCTCACGCTGATGCAGCGCGCGCTCGACAAGCGCCAAGGCCTGAACACCGCCGGCTTCGTGTCCGGCTACCGCGGCAGCCCGCTGGGCATGGTCGACCTGCAGCTGTGGAAGGCCCAGGCGCTGCTCGATGCCGCCGGCGTCGATTTCCTGCCGGCCATCAACGAAGACCTCGCGGCCACCGCGTGCCTGGGCACGCAGCGCGTCGCGCTCGATGCGAAGCGCCGCGTCGATGGCGTGAGCGCGCTGTGGTACGGCAAGGGCCCCGGTGTCGACCGCTCCGGCGATGCGCTGAAGCACGGCAACGCCTATGGCTCGAGTCCGCTGGGCGGCGTGCTCGTCGTGGCGGGGGACGACCACGGCTGCGTGTCGTCGTCGATGCCGCACCAGTCCGACCTCGCGCTGCAGGCCTGGAGCATGCCGGTGCTGCATCCGGCCAACGTCGCCGAGTACCTGGAGTTCGGGCTCTACGGCTGGGCGCTGTCGCGCTTCTCCGGTGCGTGGGTGGGCTTCAAGGCGATCAGCGAGGTGGTCGAGTCGGGCATGACGGTCGACCTCGATGCGGTGCCGTTCGACTTCGAGCATCCGGTCGACTTCAAGCCCGCGATGCCCTTGCACGTGCGCGCGGTGGACCTGCCATCGCTGGAGATCGAGGCGCGGCTCGCGGCCAAGCTCGATGCGGTGCGCGCGTTCGCGCAGCTCAACTCGGTGGACAAGCACATCGTCGCCAGCCCGCGCGCGACGCTCGGCATCGTCACCGTCGGCAAGGCGCACTTCGATTTCATGGAGGTGCTGCGCCGGCTCGATCTCGACCCCAACGCGCTGGCCGCGGCCGGCGTGCGCGTCTACAAGATCGGTCTGGTGTTCCCGCTGGAGCCGACGCGCTTGCGCGAGTTCGCGCAGGGGCTCGACGAGCTGCTGGTGATCGAGGAGAAGGCGCCAGTGGTCGAGCGGCAGATCAAGGAGCTGCTGTACGAGATGCCGGATACGCAGCGCCCGCGCATCGCCGGCAAGACCGACCCGCGCGGTGCGCCGCTGATCCCGGCGGCCGGCGAGCTGCGCCCGTCGCGCGTGATGCCGGTGGTCGCCGAATGGCTGGCGCGGCTCAATCCCGCGCTCGACCGCCGCCACCTGGTGGTCGACTTCACGATGCCGAAGCTCTTGTCCAACGCCGCCGATGCGGTGCGCCGGCAACCGTACTTCTGCTCCGGCTGCCCGCACAACACCAGCACGAAGCTGCCCGAAGGCTCGCGTGCGCTGGCCGGCATCGGCTGCCACTTCATGGCCAGCTGGATGGAGCGCCACACCTCGGGGCTGATCCAGATGGGCGCCGAGGGCGTCGACTGGGTCGCGCATTCGCGCTTCACCAGCGAGCCGCACGTGTTCCAGAACCTGGGCGACGGCACCTACTACCACTCGGGCTATCTGGCGATCCGCCAGGCGGTGGCGGCGAACACGACGATCACCTACAAGATCCTCTACAACGACGCGGTCGCGATGACCGGCGGCCAGCCGGTGGACGGCAAGATCGGCGTGCCGGAGATCGCGCGCCAGGTCGAGGCCGAGGGCGCGGCGCGCGTCGCGGTCGTGTCCGACGACATCGCCAAGTACCGCGGCCGCGAGGCCGAGTTCCCGCGCGACACCACGTTCCACGAGCGCGTCGAGCTCGACGTGGTGCAGCGCGAGCTGCGCGACGTGCGCGGCGTCAGCATCCTCATCTACGACCAGACTTGCGCCGCCGAGGCGGCGCATCTTCATCAACGAGCAGGTCTGCGAAGGCTGCGGCGATTGCGGGCAGGCGTCGAACTGCCTGTCGGTGATTCCGGTGGAGACCGACTGGGGCCGCAAGCGGCAGATCGAGCAGAGCTCGTGCAACAAGGACTACTCCTGCGTCAACGGCTTCTGCCCGAGCTTCGTGTCGCTGTATGGCGCGGTGCCGAAGAAGCGCGTCGGCTCGGGCTTCCATGCCGACGAGCTGGCGCGCGAGATCGCAGCCATTCAAGCGCCGCCGCCGTGGACCTGGACCGGCCCGTTCGATCTCTTGGTCACCGGCGTCGGCGGCACCGGCGTGATCACCGTCGGCGCGCTGGTCACGATGGCCGCGCATCTGGAGGGTAAGCAGGCCTCGATCCTCGACTTCATGGGCTTCGCGCAAAAGGGCGGCGCAGTGCTCAGCTACGTGCGCCTGGCGCCGAGCGCCGACCAGCTCAACCAGGTGCGCATCGACACGCAGCAGGCCGACGCCATCCTCGCCTGCGACATGGTGGTCGGCGCGTCGGCCGAGGCGCTGG
>VBDL01000176.1 GCA_005884255.1 Betaproteobacteria bacterium
CTTGCCGTAGTGGTGGTGCCACAGCGACGGTGTCACCAGCGGGCACAGTGCAATCGACAGCAGCAGCCCGGCAAAGGGCAGCGCCCAGCCTCCCGCCAGCAAGGCACCGTCGATTTGCATGGAATGTCTCCGGCTTTGTTTTGGAATGGCGAGGATTCTAGGAAGCCGCCCTCGCCGGCGACTGAACGCAGGCTGAACGCTGCTACTCGTAATAGCGCACGAAGCCCTGCACCGGCTCGCGCTCGGTGACCAACTGGTTCTCCACCGCGTCGGCGTCAGCGTGGCCGAGCGACATGCCGCACACCACCATCTCGTCGCCCTCGAGGCCGAGCACCTCGGCGATCACGCGGTGGAACTGCGTGAAGGCCGCCTGCGGACAGGTGTCCAGCCCGCGCGCGCGCGCCGCCACCATGATGTTCTGCAGGAACATGCCGTAGTCGAGCCAGCTGCCCTGCTGCATCACGCGCTCGATGGTGAAGATCATCCCCACCGGCGCACCGAAGAACTCGTAGTTGCGGCCGTGCTGCTCGTGCATGCGCGCCTTGTCGGCCTTGCCGATGCCGAGCAGGCCGTACAGGTCCCAGCCGATCTTGCGCCGGCGGTCGATGTAGGGCGAGACCCACTCCGTCGGGTAGTAGGCGTACTCCTCGCTGTGCTGGGCGCGCTGTTCGGGGTCGTCGTAGGCAGCGCGAACGCGTGCGCTGAGCAGGGCCTTGGCGGCACCGGTGAGCACGTGCACGCGCCACGGCTGCGTGTTGGTGCCCGACGGCGCGCGCGACGCGACACGCAGGATGCCTTCGATCGTCTCGCGCGGCACGGGCGTGTCGAGGAAGGCGCGCACCGATCGGCGCGACGTGATGGCTGCGTCGACGGCGGCGATGTGCTCGGGGGTGATGCTCATGTGGGGATCGTCAGGGCTTGCAGCGCTTGGACAAGATTCCGCGGCAGCGGCACCGGCCGCCGCGTATCGCGATCGACGTAGACATGCACGAAGTGGCCATGCGCGGCGGTGTGCGCCTCGCCTTGCGCGAACAGGCCGACTTCGTAGCGCACGCTGGAGCCGCCAATGCGCGCCACGCGCAGGCCGGCCTCGACCGTCTGCGGGAAGGCCAGTGGCGCGAAGTAGTTGCACTGCGTCTGCACGACCAGGCCGATCACGGCGCCGCCGTGGAAATCGAGTGCGCCGGCTTCGACGAGGTAGCCATTGACCGCCGTATCGAAGAAGCTGTAGTAGACGACGTTGTTGACGTGGCCGTAGACGTCGTTGTCCATCCAGCGCGTGGTCAAAGGCACGAAGCGGCGGTAGGCGTCGCGCGCAGCGGGAACGGGGCGGTGCGAACTCATGGCGTGCATTGTTCCACCGCATGCCATGCGGACCGCCACGCCATCCAGCTCGCATGCGCGGCGCGCAGCGTGGCTTCGTGGATATCGATGGTGTCATCGATCACGCGGCCATAACCGCCGGCCATCGCGAGGGCGATCGGGATGCCCCGCGCATGGCAAGCCTGCAGCACGCGGCGATCGCGCTCGAGCAGGCCAGCCTTGGTGAGCTTCAGGCGCCCGAGGCGATCGCCCTCGTGCGGGTCGGCGCCGGCGAGGTAGAACACGAGGCCGGGGGGCCCGTCACCGTGTGCAGCCCACAGCCGCCGCAGCGCCGCATCGAGCGCATCGAGATAGGCCGCATCGCCGCAACCGTCGGGCAACTCCAGGTCGAGATCACTCGGCTCCTTGCGGAACGGGAAGTTCTTCGCGCCGTGCAGCGACAAGGTGAAGACGGTCGGGTCATCGCGAAAGATCGCCGCGGTGCCGTTGCCCTGGTGAACGTCCAGGTCGATCACTGCAACGCGAAGGAGGTGGCGATGCCGCCGGTGCCACTCGGCCTGCATCAGCCGCGCGGCCACCGCCGTGTCGTTGAACACGCAATAGCCGCTGCCGCGATCGGCGTGGGCGTGATGCGTACCGCCGGCGAGGTTGGCGGCCACACCCTCAGCCAGAGCCGCGCGCGCCGCACAGATCGTCGCCCCGACCGAGCGCCGCGCCCGCTCGGCCATGCGTGGCGACCATGGAAACCCGACCTCGCGCTGTTGCGCGGCATCCAGCAGCCCTTCGGCCACCGCAGCGATGTAAGTAGGGGTGTGCGCCAATGCCAACTCGCCCTCGGATGCCGCCGGCGCCTCGCGCATCACCAGCCCGCCCGGGTTCGCGGCCAGCCGATCGCGCAGGCCCTGGTACTTGGACATCGGAAAGCGATGCCCCGCCGGCAACGGCAGCACGAAGTGGTCGGCATAGAAGGCTTGCATGGCGCCGGGCCATTGTGCCGGGGCCGGTGGCGGGGCGCCTGTCAAGCGTGCGGCGCCGCATTCCTAGGGCACCATCCCTAGATTGTTGCGACGCAGCAAAACCCCCTTGAAAAGTCATGGAGCACCCGTATACTTCGATCCATGTTGCAGTGCAACATAACCGTGTCGGACCCCTCACCCCCTTCGGAGACCTTCCATGCTGACTGCTGAACAACTGCTCGCCGCCCAAAAAGCCAACGTCGAAACCCTATTCGGCCTGACCAACAAGGCCTTCGAGGGCGTCGAAAAACTCGTCGAACTGAACCTGCAAGTCGCCAAGACCTCGCTGGGCGAAGTTGCCGAAACCGCCACCGCCGCGCTGACGGTGAAGGATGCGCAGGAACTGCTGGCCCTGCAGGCCGCGCTGCTGCAACCGGCTGCCGAGAAGGCCGCCGCCTACAGCCGCCATGTCTATGAGATCGCCGCCAGCACCAACGCCGAGGTGACCAAGATCGCCGAAAGCCAGTTGGCCGAAGTGCAGAAGCGCTTCGTAGCCACGGCGGACACCGCGCTGAAGAACGCCCCGGCCGGCACCGAGAGCGCCGTGTCGCTGGTGAAGTCGGCGATGGCCGCCGCCAACAACGCCTACGAAAGCGTGCAGAAGGCCGCCAAGCAGGCGACCGACGTGGCCGAAGCCAACTTCCAGGCGATGACGACCACGGCCGTGAAGGCGTCCCAAGCCGCCTCCACCAAGGCCAAGCGCGCGGCCTGACTTCCGCCGCCGCAGGTGGTTGAACTTTTGATTGACCTCCGCATCTGAGAGTTGTCGCGGGTGGGTCCCGCGACCTCCCTGAAAGGTTGTCTCCTCGGTACCTCTCGAAATCCCCCTTTCAAGGTACCTTCAAGGCCCGATGCGTGCATCGGGCCTTTTCTTTGCGCGCTCAGTGCACGCCTGCGGCGATGCGCGCTTTCAAGTCGACGACCAGGGCCAGGGCTGCCTGTCGGCCGGCATCGATGGCGCGCTTGCGGGCTGTGAAATCGGCGCTCGATACCCCCGTGAGGCGCGGGCGGACCACTACGTCGGCACTGCGCAGCTCGAACTGGTTGATGCTGCGCCCCATGATGGCGAAGGTCTGCAGCAGCATGTGCATCGCATCGCCGGTGGCCGCGCCGTCTGGCGGCGACGAGATGTCCACAGCGATGACCAGGTCGGCGCCCATCTGCCGCGCAAAGCTCACCGGGACCGGCGCCACCAGACCGCCGTCGACGTATTCCCGCGTGCCGATGCGCACCGGCTGAAACACGGCCGGCACCGCGCTGGAGGCGCGCACCGCCGCTCCTGGGTCGCCGCGCTGGAACAGGATTCCCTGGCCGCTGTCCAGATCGGTCGCCACGATGCCCAGCGGCGTCCGCATCTGTTCGATGCTGCGGCCACCCGTCTGCTCGCGCACATAGCGCGCCAGCGCCTCGCCCCGGATCAGCCCGCGGCCGGGAAAGGACCAGTCGGTGATGGCGGATTCGTCCATCGACTGCGCCAGTGACGCCAGTTCGATCCCGGTCTTGCCCGACGCATACATCGCCGCCACCAGGCTGCCGGCGGAGGTGCCGACGACGAGATCCGGCTTGATGCCGTTTTCCTCCAGCACCTGGATCACGCCGATGTGCGCGAAACCGCGCGCCGCCCCGCCGCCCAAGGCCAGGCCGACGCGCGCCGGCCGGACCGGCTTCAGCGGCGGCACGACCACGGGCGGCGGCGGTTCGATGGCCGACTCCTTGGCCGGCGGCGTCGGGACGGGGAGGGATTGGCAACCGGCAAGTGCCAGAGCAAGAACGAGGAGCGGCCAGAGCCGCGACCGGAACAGCGGGATCATGGACGCGGATTCTAGGCAGCGCCATGTTCCTCATGAGAATAAGTAAGCAACTAATCTGTTGTTCTCAGACATAAGGGGCCTCGCCTACAGTCGCCGGACGTGACGGGCATTCGCCCGCGCGCCTTTTTTGGGGTGTCCATGGACTGGCTGGCGATCTTGAGCGGTTTCGGCGTCGGCGCCATCGTCGGCATGACCGGCGTGGGCGGCGGCTCGTTGATGACGCCGCTGCTGATCGGCGTGTTCCGCCTGAACCCCGCGGTCGCCATCGGCACCGACCTGTTCTTCGCATCGATCACCAAGACGAGCGGCGCCATCGCGCACGCCCGTCACGGCCACATCGACCGCCGCATCGTGACACTGCTGCTCACCGGCAGCCTGCCAGCCGCCGTGGCCACCTTCGCGATGATGCACGCCACCGGCATCACCAAGGCCTGGGCCAGTACGCTGACCTTCTCGCTGGGCATCGCACTGCTGCTGACGGCGCTGACGCTGGCTTACAAACAGACTTGGTACAACGTTGGCCTGAAGCTCGAGCAATGGCTGCCCGAGTCGCGCAAGCCGGCGCTGACGGTGGCTGCCGGCGCGCTGCTGGGCGTGCTGGTGTCGCTGAGCTCGGTCGGCGCCGGTGCCATCGGCGTCACGCTGATCCTCATCCTGTATCCTCGCCTGTCCACGCAGCGGCTGGTCGGCACCGACATCGCCCATGCCGTGCCGCTAACGCTGGTGGCCGGCATCGGCCACTGGACGCTCGGCCACATCGACTGGGCGCTGCTCGGCGCGCTGCTGATCGGCTCGCTGCCCGGCATCTGGATCGGCGCGAACCTCACCAAGCTGATGCCCGAGAAGCTGACGCGCGGCCTGCTGTGCCTGTCGCTCGTCACAGCCGGGCTCAAGGTCATCCACTAAGAACCAAGACTTCAGTACAGGCATGTACCAGTACACCGACTTCGATCGCCAGTTCGTTCACGCGCGTGCTGCGCAGTTTCGCGACCAGCTAGAGCGCAATTTGCGCGGCGAGCTGTCCGACGACGACTTCCGGCCGCTGCGCCTGCAAAACGGCTGGTATGTCCAGCGCCACGCGCCGATGGCGCGCATCGCCGTGCCTTATGGCGAGTTGAGCAGCCGCCAGCTGCGCCAGCTCGCGAAGATCGCGCGCGAATTCGACCGCGGCTACGCGCACTTCACGACGCGCCAGAACTGCCAGTTCAACTGGATTCCGCTGCCGCAGTCCGCCGACGTGATGGAGCTGCTGG
>VBDL01000177.1 GCA_005884255.1 Betaproteobacteria bacterium
CAAGTACGAGGTGCCGCATCGCTTCTCGTCGGAAACCGTCGCACAGGCCGCGAAGCTGCCGGAGCAGATCCGCGCCAGCGACCGCAAGCACCGCGTCGATCTCACCGACGTGCCGCTGGTCACGATCGACGGCGAAGACGCGCGCGACTTCGACGACGCGGTGTACTGCGAGCCGGCCAAGGTGGGCCGCAGCAAAGGCTGGCGGCTCATCGTGGCCATCGCCGACGTGAGCCATCACGTGAAGCCGGGCGAGCCCATCGATGAAGACGCGTACGAGCGCGCGACCTCGGTGTATTTTCCGCGGCGAGTGATTCCGATGCTGCCGGAAAAGCTCTCCAACGGCCTGTGCTCGTTGAACCCGGAAGAGGATCGTTTGGCGATGGTGTGCGACATGCTCGTCACCGTCACCGGCGATATCCACGCCTACCAGTTCTATCCGGCGGTGATGTGCTCGCATGCGCGCTTCACCTACACCGAGGTGGCGGCCATCCTCGCCAACACGCGCGGGCCCGAGGCGGCGCGGCGCGAGGCGGTGGTGCCGCATCTGCTGAACCTGCACGAGGTCTATCGGGCGCTGCTCAAGCATCGCGGCGGGCGCGGCGCGATCGACTTCGAGACCACCGAGACGCAGATCGTCTGCGATGACAACGGCCGTATCGAGAAGATCGTGCCGCGCGTGCGCACCGAGGCGCACCGGCTGATCGAAGAGTCCATGCTCGCGGCCAACGTGTGCGCGGCCGACTTCATCGAAGGCGCCAAGCACCCCGCGCTGTACCGCGTGCACGAGGGGCCGACGCCGGAGAAGAAGATCGCGCTGCAGAACTACCTGCGCGCATTGGGCCTGGGCTTCACCATCGGCGACGATCCGGTGCCGGGCGAACTCCAGGCCATCGCGCAGGCCACGAAGGACCGGCCCGACGCGGCGCAGATCCACTCGATGCTGCTGCGCTCGATGCAGCAGGCCATCTACACCGCGACCAACAGCGGTCACTTCGGCCTGGCCTACGAGGCCTACACGCACTTCACCAGCCCGATTCGCCGCTATCCCGACCTGCTGGTGCACCGCGTGATCAAGGCGCTGCTCGCGGCCAAGCGCTACCACCTCGCCAGCGGCGCGATCGAGGACGCGCCCGTGCGCCGCGGCGGCAAGGCGGTGAAGCCGAGCACCACCGAGGCCGAGCACTGGGAGGCCGCCGGTGTGCACTGCAGCGCCAACGAGCGGCGCGCCGACGAAGCCTCGCGCGATGTCGAGGCCTGGCTCAAGTGCCGCTACATGCGCGAGCATCTGGGCGAGGAGTACGCCGGCACGGTGAGCGCGGTGACGAGCTTCGGTCTGTTCGTGCAGCTCGACGGGCTGTACGTCGAGGGCCTGGTGCACATCACCGAACTCGGCGGCGAGTACTACCGTTTCGACGAGGTGCGCCAGGAACTGCGCGGCGAGCGCACCGGCGTGCGCTATGCCGTCGGGGCGCGCGTGCGCGTGCAGGTCAGCCGCGTCGACCTCGACGGCCGCAAGATCGATTTCCGCCTGGTGCGCGAGGTCGACCTGCTGGGTCGCGGTGCTCGCTCGGCGGCGCCGGGAGACGAGCTCAAGGCGCTGAAGGAAGCCGACCGCGGTGCCAAGCGCGCAGCGAAGTCGGCACGCGCGGGCAAGACGACGAAGAGCGGCAAGTCGTCGTCGGCATCGCCGGAGAAGATCACTGCCGCAGCGCGGGCACAGGGCGTGCGCGCCGAAAGGCGCGGCAAGCGCGCCCGGCGCTAAGCGGTCAACCCAGCATCGCGTCGACCAGCTCGGCGGCGCGTAGCGGACCGCCGTGCCCGCGCTCTGCTGCGCGATCGGCTGCCCGACCATGTCGATGCGCAGCGGCGCAGGCCACCTCGAACGCCGGCACCGATGGCGATTGCGCCCACAGCCCGCCGATCCAGCCGGCCAGCACGTCACCGGTGCCGGCGGTGGCCAACAGCGCGTTGCCAGTCGCGTTGATCGCCGGTGCGCCGCCCGGCGCAGCGATCACGCTGCCCGAGCCCTTGAGCAGCACGACGCAGCGGCAGCGCTCGGCCAGTGCGTGCGCCGCGGCCAGCCGGTCGCTCTGCACGTCGGCCGTGCTGCGACCGAGCAGGCGTGCGGCCTCCAGCGGATGCGGGGTCAGCACCGTGGGTGCACTGCGCTGAACGAGCAGAGCGAGTAGCGCCGGATCGTCGGCGATTGCATTGAGGGCATCGGCATCGAGCACCAGCCGGCCGGCGCGCGACAGCAGCACGGCCAAGGCCGCGTGGACCGCGCTGCCGCCGCCGCAGCCGCAGACCACGGTGCTCGCCTGCAGCACTGGCGGCGAAGAGGTCCACCATTGCGGGCGTGCCATCAGCTCCGGGCGGTGCAGGTCCAGCGTCGGCGCATCGGCATCGAGCAGGCTCACGTAGACGCGCCCGGCGCCTGCCGCATGGGCCGCTCGTGCAGCCAGCCAGGCGGCGCCGGTCATGCCGGGTGCGCCGCCCACGACGGCGACATCGCCGAAGCTGCCCTTGTGTTGCGCATGCCGGCGCGCGTCAGCGATGCGCGGCGCGTCGATGAGCCAAGCCAGCGCGTCGCCGCTACCGCTGTCGACGCCCAGCGCGTCGAACCACACCGCGCCCGCATGATCACGGCCGTGCGCGGTGAACAGCCCCGGCTTGAGTGTGAGCAGCGATAGCGTGTGATGCGCCTGCACGGCCACATCGCCGAGCAGACGCCCGCTGTCGGCGTGCAGGCCCGAAGGCAGATCGATGGCCAGGCGCAGCGCCTCGACGCGATTGAGCCGGGCGATCACTTGCGCGATGTCACCGGCAGGTGCGCGCGTGGCGCCGAGGCCGAGCAGGCCGTCGATCACCAGTTCGGGCGCGAAGGGCAGCTCGAGCGAGGCCTGCGGCTGCACGCCGGCGGCCTGTGCGCGTGCCAGCGCGTCGCGCGCATCGTCGGGCAGACCTTGCGCCGGCGCGGCGAGCGTGACGCAGACCTGCCGCCCCAGGCGCTGCAGATGCAGTGCGGCCTCCAGGCCGTCGCCGCCGTTGTTGCCCGGCCCGCAGGCGATCCATACGCGCTGTGCGTGCGGCGCGATGGCCAGGGCCAGCCGTGCCACGCTCTCGCCGGCGCGCCGCATCAAGCTGTGCGGAGCGAGAGCGACCGCGTTGCGCTGCTCGATCTGGCGCGACGCCGCGATGCCATGCAGCGGCCAGTTGCGGCCGCTGCCGAGCACGCGTTCGATGGTCGGGCTCATGCGCCCATTGTGGGGCCTGCGCCTTTAGCGCAGCCGCTCGATGCCCAGGCCTTCGGTGTCGATGGCCGGCATGCGGCCGGACAAGGCATCGGCGACGACCCGCGCGCTGCCGCAGGCAAGCGCCCAGCCGCTGGAGCCATGGCCGAGGCTCAGCCACACCCCGGGCGCGCCGGCAGCGCCCAGCACGGGCGGGCCATCGGGCAGCATCGGACGCGCGCCCTTCCAGCGCTGCACATGGCCGGGCTGCACGACGCCCGGGAACCAGTCGTCCAGCACCTTGTACAGGGTGGCGATGGCGCGCTCGTTCATGGTCTCAGGGGCGCCGCCGATTTCCGCGCTGCCGGCCACGCGCACGCGCTGGCCGAGTCGGCTGATCGCCACCTTGTAGCGCTCGTCCATCAGCGCGGCGCGCGGGCCGAACTCCGGGTGGGCCTCGACGCTGCGCAGCGGCGCGGTGATCGAATACCCATAGACAGGGGCCAGCGGCAGCGCGATGCCCAGCGGCTGCAGCAGCGCGGTGGCGCCCAGCGCGGCGCACACGACGACAGCATCGAAGCTGGCGCTCTGCGCGGGGGGCACGTCGTCGCCGTTGACGAGTTCGCGAAACGTCAACTGCGGCTTGGTGCCGGCCTGCACCGCCAGCACCTCGGTGTCGAAGCGGAAGTCCGCACCCAGCTGTTGCGCCTCGCCCTTGAGCACCTGCGCAAACAGCCGGCAGTTGCCGACCTCGTCGTCGGGCAGGTGCACCGCGGCGTGCAGCGGCATCTGCGGATTGAGCCCCGGCTCGATCAGCCGCGCCGCGTCGCCGCCGATCACGCCGTGATTCACGCCGAGCTCGGCCAGCATCGCCAGCCCCGGCTTCAGCGCCCGCAGGTCGCGCTCGCTGCGCGCGAGCACCAGCACGCCCTGCGTGCGTTCGAAATCGATCTTCAGTTCCTTGGCCAGGTGATGCAGACGCTCGCGGCTGTACAGCGCCAGGCGCTGCATGCGCGGGCGGTTGAGCTGGTACGCGCTCGCACTGCAGGCGCGCCACCAGCGCATCAGCCAGCGCAGCATCGCGGTGTCGAGCCGCGGGTGCAGGCGCACCGGCGCATGCGCGCTGAACAGATGGCGCAGCACCTTGGCCGGCATCCCCGGTGCGGCCCAGGGCGTGACATAGCCCGGCGCGATGAGGCCGGCATTGGCAAAGCTCGTTTCCGCGGCGACAGTGCCGCGGCGCTCGAACACGGTGACCTCGTGTCCGTCATGCGCGAGCTCATAGGCCGTGGTGACGCCGATGATGCCGGCGCCGATGATGGCGATGCGCATACTTCAGAAGCCCTTCAACGCGGCTTCGATGGCCAGTGACACCTCGAGCACGCGGTCGTCGGCCATCGCCTCTCTCCACACCATCAGGCCCACGGGCAACTCGTCCTCCGCCTGGCAGGGCAGCGACAGCGCGCAGCCGTCGAGGAAGTTGATGGCCGCCGGGTTGCGCAGCAGCAGTGCGTTGGCGGCGAAGAAGGCCTTGTCATCGTCGAGCAAAGGTGTCCGCGGCGGCGCGACGATGGGCACCGTCGGGCTGAGCAGCGCGTCGTAGCCTTGCATCGCCTGCTGCATGCGGGCGATCCAGGCGCGGCGGGCGTGCATCAGGTCGATGTAGTCGGTCGCGCTCATCGCTTCGCCGCGGCGAATGCGCTTGGCCACGCGCGGGTCGTACAGTGGTTCCTTGCTGGCAAGCAGCCGGCGATGCCACGCCCAGCTCTCGGCAGCGGGGAAGCCGCCGGCGGCGTTGAGCTCCCCGAGCTCGTTCAGCGCCGGCAGCGCGATCTCGTCGATGTGCGCGCCCGCGCGGCGCAGCATGGCAACGGCACGCTCGAAGGCGCGCGCGACCGTGGCGTCGAGCCCGTCGAGCATCAGCGTCGTCGGCAGCGCGAGGCGCAGCGCCTTCAGCGGCCGGCCCGCATGCGCCACGCGACGCGCGGCCAGCACCTCGTGCAGCAGCTGCGCATCGCGCACGGACAGCGTGATTGCGCAGGCCGTGTCGAGCGTGGTCGACAGCGGAATGCACCCGTCGGTCGGCACCAGCCGCGCGGTGCTCTTGAAGCCAACCAGGCCTTGCAACGCGGCGGGGATGCGGATCGAGCCGCCGGTGTCCGAGCCGAGCGCGGCCCAGGCCGCGCCGCAGGCCACCGAGGACGCGCCACCCGAGGTGGATCCGCCGGGAGGCCGGCGTACCGTGGTGCGGGTTGATGCCGACGCCGGAAAACGCGAACTCGCTGAGGTTGGTGTGGCCGATGAACGCGGCACCGGCCGTGCGCAGGCGCGCCACGGCCGGTGCGTCGGCGCTCGCCGGTGGCGCATCGCGCAGCGCGAGCGAGCCGCCCGTGGTCGGCTGTCCGCGCACATCGAAGAGGTCCTTCACACTCACGGCGAGCCCGGCCAACGGAGTAGCCGCGGCGGCATGCCGGTCGACCTCTCGCGCCGCGGCGCGGGCATCGGCATCGAAGCGGCGGATGAAGCTGTGCGTGGCTTGGCTGGCGTGCGCCAGCGAGGCGTCGAGCAGGGCTTCGGCACGCTGCGCGCCCGAACGAATGGCCTGGGCCGCAGCGGTCAGATCGAGGGTCATGGTGCTATACTTTGCGGGTTTACCTGAGCGCTGACAGGGCCAGGTAGACAAATCGCGAACCCGGCTATTCAAAGGTGTTGCGACAAGCAGTTTCCCGCGGAAACCTGTTCTTGCAATTCGAGCCGGATTTTAGAAGCAACCTTCGGAGTTCTCCATGTCCGTCACCATGCGTGAAATGCTGGAAGCGGGT
This sequence comes from Betaproteobacteria bacterium, assembly GCA_005884255.1. Lineage (GTDB taxonomy): Bacteria > Pseudomonadota > Gammaproteobacteria > Burkholderiales > Burkholderiaceae_C > VBDL01. The sequence continues at coordinate 6,053 of VBDL01000177.1, forward strand.
GTCCATTTCGGCCACCAGACGCGCTTCTGGAACCCCAAGATGGCCCCGTACATCTACGGCCATCGCAACAAGATCCACATCATCAACCTCGAGAAGACGCTGCCCGCGTTCGAGGGAGCGTTGAAGTTCGTGCGCCAGCTCGCGTCCAAGCGCGGCGCGATCCTGATGGTGGGCACCAAGCGCCAGGCGCGCGACGTCATCGCCAGCGAGGCGCAGCGCGCCGGCATGCCTTACGTCGACCAGCGCTGGCTCGGCGGCATGCTGACCAACTTCAAGACCGTCAAGGGCTCGCTGAAGAAGCTGAAGGACATGCAGGCGCAGGTCGAGGCCGGCACGCAGCCCGCGATCAAGAAGGAAGCGCTGATGTTCCAGCGCGAGATCGCGAAGCTCGAAAAGGACATCGGCGGCATCCAGGACATGAACGCGCTGCCCGACGCCATCTTCGTGATCGACGTCGGCTACCACAAGATCGCCGTGGCCGAGGCCAAGAAGCTCGGCATACCGGTGATCGGCGTGGTCGACTCCAACCACTCGCCGGAAGACATCGACTACGACATCCCGGGCAACGATGACTCGGCCAAGGCGGTGGCGCTGTATGCGCGCGCGGTGGCCGATGCGGTGCTCGAAGGCAAGTCCAACGCGGTCAGCGAGGTCGTGCAGGCGGCGGCCGGCGGCGACGAGTTCGTCGAGGTCAACGAAGACGCCTGACGCGCTTACCTGCCCGCAGCGCACAACGAGAGGGGGCTTCACAGGGCCCCCTTTTTTCAGACAAGACGGAGTTTCATAGAGATGGCAATTACCGCAAGCATGGTGGCCGAGCTGCGTGCCAAGACCGATGCCCCGATGATGGAGTGCAAGAAGGCACTGACCGAGGCCGACGGCGACCTGAACCGCGCTGAAGAGATCCTGCGCGTCAAGCTCGGCAACAAGGCCGGCAAGGCCGCGTCGCGCGTCACCGCCGAAGGCGTGGTCACTGCGGCGGTCAACGGCAGCACCGGCGCGCTGGTGGAGATCAACTGCGAGACCGACTTCGTGTCGAAGAACGACTCGTTCCTCGCCTTCGCGAAGTCGGCCGCCGAACTGGTCGGCCAGCACAACCCGGCCGATGTAGCCGCGCTGTCGGCGCTCCCGCTGTCGCAAGACGGCTTCGGCCCGACGGTGGAAGACGTGCGCAAGGGGCTGATCGGCAAGATCGGCGAGAACCTGGCGATCCGCCGCTTCAAGCGGTATGCCGGCGGCGGCAAGCTGGCCAGCTATCTGCACGGCACGCGCATCGGCGTGATGGTCGAGTTCGACGGCGACGACGTGGCTGCGAAGGACGTGGCGATGCACGTCGCGGCGATGAAGCCGGTGGCGCTCGCAGCGAGCGACGTGTCGGCCGAACTGATCGAGAAGGAGCGCAAGATCGCCGCCGAGAAGGCCGCCGAGTCGGGCAAGCCGGCCGAGATCGTCGCCAAGATGGTCGACGGTTCGGAGCAGAAGTACCTCAAGGAGGTGTCGCTGCTGAACCAGGCCTTCGTCAAGAACGACAAGCAGACCGTCGAGCAGATGCTCAAGGCCGCGGGCACCACGGTCACATCGAGAAGAAGGTCGATGACTTCGCCGCCGAGGTAGCCGCCCAGGTGGCTGCCGCGAAAGGCCAGTAAATCCCGAACCAGGGGCGCCGCGGCGCCCCTTTAAACTTCACTAATCAGGAGAACCACTGCATGCCGGCGTACAAACGCATCCTGCTGAAGCTGTCGGGCGAGGCGCTGATGGGCGACGATGCCTACGGCATCAACCGCGCGACCATCGCACGCATGGTGCGCGAAGTGCAGGAGGTGACGGAGCTGGGCTGCGAGGTCGCGGTGGTGATCGGCGGCGGCAACATCTTCCGCGGCGTGGCCGGCGGCTCGGTCGGCATGGACCGCGCCACCGCCGACTACAT
>VBDL01000178.1 GCA_005884255.1 Betaproteobacteria bacterium
CGCCGGCTGACGCCTCGAGCGTGAGCTGCTGCTTGAAGCCCAGCGGCCGGCGCGTGACGATGTTCACCGAGCCGGTGACGCCGCCTTCCACCAGGCTCGCTTCCGACGTCTTGTGCACGACCACCGACTCGACCAATTCGGAAGGCAGCAGCGAGTAGCTCACGCTGCGGCCGACCGTTCCGGTTTGGTTCAACACAAACCAGTCGCCGGTCGCCACGCCGTGCCCGTTGAGCAGCGTCTGCGTCAGGCTCGGGCCCGTGCCGCGCATGCTGACACGGTCGTTCTCGTCGAAGCCGCCTTCGGTGGCCCCGGCGGAGCTGATGGTCACGCCGGGCACACGCTGCAGCGAATCGGCCACGTTCTTGTCGGGCATCTTGCCGATGTCTTCGGCGGTGATCACCTCGACGTGGCTGTCGGCGTTGCGCTTGCGGGCCAGCGATTGCTGCAAGGACCCGCGGATGCCGGTGACCACCACGGTCTGAGCCTCCTGCTCGCCGGCCTTCTTCTTCTCTTCGGCCTTCTTCTCCTCGGCCTTCTTCTCCTCGGCCGGCTTGGTATCGGTTTGCTGAGCCAGCGCCGGGTAGACCGCGCCCATCAGCACGAGCGCCACCGCGGACGCGATCGGAGTGTGTTTGACCTTCATGTGCCCCTCTTGGATGTTGCCCTTGTGAACGACCGGTACTGCTGTTTGCGTACCACTAGATTACCAGTACGCTCCACTATGCTACCAATTTACGCGAATTGCAACCGGCAATTTGAAGGGAAAACCCCGGTGCGCGGGGCACTCACCCAGGGCGCGCCGCGCTCGCTGAGCACTCGAACGGGGCGCTACCAGCGTTGCCTTGTGGTAGCGCACTGGTATCCATCTGGTCCGAGTCAGATCACGAGGCGCCAGCCGCGCCGGTGCAAAGCCGCCATCGCCAGCCACCACGCGCCGGTGAAGGCGGCGGCGAAGGCGAGCGACGGCACCCACGGCGCGAAACCGGCCAGCGGCGTGGCGAAGGCCTGCGCATACAGCGGGCGCATCACGCCGCTGCCCTCCAGCGCGCAGATGGCCAGCCACGAACCCGCATAGGCGGTGATCGCGTTGAGCCCGAAGCTCGGGCCCAGCGGCGGCCAGCCGCATTGATCGACCAGCCCGTGCGCGACGGCCAGCGCGAGCATCGCCGCGCCGCCCGTCCACAGCACGTAGGACGAGGTCCACAACTGCTTGTTCAGCGGCAACACGCCCGACCAGGCGGCGCCGGCTGCCATCGCCAGCGCGCCGCCCAGCAGCAGCGAGCGCATCGCGCCTGAGCGCACCCAGGCAGCGGCGCGCAGGCCGAGCAACACCGTGGCGAGTGCCGGCAGCGTGCTGAGCAGTCCCTCCGGATCGCGCCCGCGCCCGCTCGCCGCGTCGTAGAGGTAGGCGTGCGATCCGAGCAGCCACGAGTCGATGCGGTCGGCCAAGTTGGCGTCAGGCTCCAGCGAACCGCCGGCCGCCAGCAGCGCCCAGTCACCGAGCAGGATCACGGCAATCAGCGCCCATTGCGCGCGCGCAGTGCGCCAGCGGACGGCCACCAGCGCACCGAGCGCGAAGCACACGCCGACGCGCTGCAGCACGCCCATCGGCCGGTATGCGTGGCCGCCGCCGATGGTGAGCCAGGCCACCGCGCTCAAGCCGAGCCCGAGCAGCACAATGCGCAGGCCGCGCCAGCCCGCCTTGCGCCTCAACTCGCGCGCATCGGCACCGGCCTCGAGCTGCGGCACCAGCGACAGCCCGATGGAAACACCGACAATGAAGAGGAAGAACGGAAACACGAAGTCTGCCGGCGTGCAGCCGTGCCAGTCGGCGTGTTCGAGCCAGGGGTGGACATGACTCCAGTCGCCGGCGTCGTTGACCAGCAGCATCGCCGCGACGGTGAGGCCGCGCAGCGCATCGACGGATTGCAGGCGGCGAGTCGGTTCACGCATCTCAGATCTCGTTAGTACCACTATGCTACCAGCCAATCCACCGCGTGTTTCCACCTCGACGAATTCATTGGCGGTGTGGTACTCCACTGGTATTCTTGGCGCATGACATCGTTAGAGCAGCTCCTCGGCAACCTCGATCCCAACAGCGCGCAGCCGCTGTACCAGCAGCTGCAGCGCGCGCTGCGCGAAGCGATCGAAACACGCATCCTCGGCCCCGACGACGCGCTGCCCTCCGAACGCCAATTGGCCGCCGACCTCGGCGTCTCGCGCATCACGGTGCGCAAGGCGATCGACGGGCTGGTCGAAGAGGGGCTGCTGGTCACGCGCCAGGGCTCGGGCAACTTCGTGTGCACGCGCATCGACAAGAATTTCGCCAAGCTCACGTCGTTCTCCGAGGACATGCGCGCGCGTGGCCGCACGCCACGCAGCGCGTGGCTCAAGCGCGCCGAGGGCACGGTCACGCCGGAAGAGGCGCTGAAGCTGGCGCTCAGCCCTGGCTCGCTGGTCTACCGCTACCACCGCCTGCGCTACGCCGACGATGACCCGATGGCCATCGAATACACCACCATCGCCGCGTGGGCGCTGCCGTCGCTGGAGGCGGTGGACGCTTCGCTGTACGACGCGCTGGAGGCTGCCGGCAACCGCCCGGTGCGCGCGCTGCAGCGCCTGCATGCCTTGCTGCTCAATGCCGAGCAGGCCAAGCTGCTGAAGGCCAGCAAGGGCGACGCCGGGCTGCTCGTCGAGCGCCTGGGCTACCTGCGCGACGGCCGGGCCATCGAACTCTCCCAGTCCTACTACCGCGGCGATACTTATGACTTTGTCGCCGAGCTCAACGCCCTCGCATGAAAGTCTTTGCTCCCCTGCTGCTGGCCCTCGTTGTCAACTTCGCCGCAGCCCAAGAAGTCGTTCGCCCGGAACTCGGCAAGCCCTTGCAGGCCGCGCAGGAAGCCGCCAAGGCCGGCAAGTACGATGAGGCGCTGGCCCGCCTGCGCGAGGCCGATGCAGTGCCCAACCTCACGCCGCACGAAGCCTTCCTGATCGCCCGCCTGCGCGGCTTCTCGGCGCTGGGCGCCGGCGACACCGCCACCGCGATCAAGGCCTTCGAGCTCGTCATCAACGCCAGCGAGACGACGCCCGACGAACTGCAGCGCACGCTGGACGCGCTGGCCAACACCGCCTATCGCGCCAAGGACTACGCCCGGGCCACCTCTGCCCTCGAGCGCTACTTCAAGGCCGGCGGCACGAACGAGGCGTTGCGCCTGATGCTCGCGCAATCGCGCTATCTGCAGGGCGATGCGGCCGGTGCGGCGCGCGATCTCACAGCCATCATCCAGGCCGACGAGGCAGCCAAGCGGGCCACGCCGGAGCTGCAATTGCGGCTGCTCGCGTCGTGCCAGCAGCAGCTGAAGGACGAAGCCGGCTACACGGCCACGCTGGAGCGCCTGTTGGCCGCCTACCCGAAGCCGGAGTATTGGGCCGACCGGCTCGCACGCGTCGCGCGCCAGCCCGGCTTTGCCGAGCGCCTGGCGATCGACCTCTATCGCCTGAAGGCCGCCACCGGCAACCTGAGCGATACCGACGCCGTGCACCTGGCAAAGCTGGCGCTGCTCGCCGGCCTGCCGGGCGAAGCGAAGAAGGTGGTCGGCGATCGCGATGCGGCCTTGCGCCAGCAAGCCGAGCGCCAGCTCGCCGCCGACAAGATGGGGCCCGCGGAAGAGAACGCCGCCCGCGCCGCGAAGGATGGCAACGCACTGTTCAACCTCGGCTATGCGCTGGCCAGCGGCGGCGCGCTCGACCGGGGCCTGCCGCTGATGGAGCAAGGCCTTGCCAAGGGCGGGCTGAAGCGCCCCGACGATGCCAAGCTGCACCTCGGCCTCACGCAGGCACTGGCCGGCCGCAAGGACGATGCGAAGCAGACGCTCGCCGGCGTGCAAGGCAGCGATGGCGCGGGCGATCTCGCGCGCTTGTGGACCGTGTATCTGCGCTAGCTCGCGCCGCCGCGCCGCGGCCGGAGGCCGTCAGAAATCGCAGGTCGACGGCAGCGGCGGATTCGCTGCCGGCACCTCGTCGATGAACGCCGTGCCGGCGCGTCGCAGGCCTTGCACCGTGACGTCCACCTCCGCCGGCGACAGCACACGGTCCTTCGCGTGCAGCACCCAGTCGACGTCCTGCTGATAGACGCGCAGCTCGGTGTTAGCGGGCAGCAGCCCGCCGGGCGAGAACCACAGGTTGAAGTTGATCGACATCGGCGTGACCGGATAGTTGCGCCCGCCATGCTCGTCGACTTGCTGGCCATCGATGAACCAGCGCGTCTTGCCCGCGCTCGCCTGCATCAGCAGCACATGCCAGCCGTCCATCGAGCGAAAGCCCTGGTAGGGCCGGTTGTAGGCCGTCCACGGATTCAGGCGCACGGTCTGCCAGGTCACGCCATACAGCCGCGTGCGCGCATCCCCCCAACCACCGTTGGGCAGGTATTCCCAGTCGAGCTCGCTGTATTCGGGGTCGAAGTCGAAACGCAGCGGGCTCACCGCGTAGAAGGTCTGCACGATGACGTCGCCGTCGGGGCCTTGCAGTGGTGCATCGGAAAAGCGCACGCGCGCGGCGTAGGTGCCTTCGAAGAACTTGCGCGCCTGGCAGACCTGCGCGTGGCGCGTGCCGGCGACGCTGCCGTCCGAGCGCGCCGTGAGGCGCAGCAGGCGGTTGCCGCGTTGCACGGGGTCGTCGACGAGCGTCACCATGTCCGGCCCCCAGCTCGCGCCGTCGATGCCCGGGTGGCCGGGCTTCACGCGCACGGCCCAGCCGCTGCGCTGCAGCGCCGCGCTGTCGGGCTGGCTGAAGTCGTCGAAGAAGACGCCTTGCGCGGTCGCAATCGACGCATGCAGCAGCGCGGCGGCAACAAGCCAGCGCAGCATCAGGCTTCGGCCGGCTGCGGCGCCGGCGCGGACTCATGCTTCGCGCCGATGGTCAGGAAGCGCGACACGACGATCACCGGAATCGCGCACAGCAGCACCCAGAGGAAGAAACGCTCGTAGCCGAGCGCCGTCTGGATGTCGCCGCTGAGGGTCTTGAACAGCACCAGCCCGAGCTGCATCACGCCGGTGCCTAAAGCGTAGTGCGCCGTCGTGTACCTGCCCGGCGCGACGACCTGCATGATGAAGAGGATCACGCCGACGAAGCCGAAGCCGTAGCCGAACATCTCGACGCCGAGCGCCGCACCGATCACCGCGAGGCTGCTCGGCGCAGTGGCACTCAAGAAATAGAACACCACGTTGGGCAGGTTCATCGCGAGGATCAGCGCGAGCATCGCGCGCTTCAACCCGAGCCACGACGTGAAGTAGCCGCCGAGTACGCTGCCGACGAGAAAGGCGCCGGTGCCCACGGTGCCGTAGAGCAGGCCGACCTCGTCGGTGCTCAGGCCGAGCCCACCGGCACCGCGCGCCTCGCGCAGGAACAGCGGGCCGATGGTCTGGATCTGGCCCTCGCCGGCGCGGAACAGCACGATGAAGAGGATGGCCAGCCAGATGCCGGGCTTGCGGAAGAAGTCGACGA
>VBDL01000179.1 GCA_005884255.1 Betaproteobacteria bacterium
GGCCGCGTGGCTGCAGATCCGCCAGAACCGGCCCGACTACGTGCTGCTGTGGGGCTGGGGCGTGATGAACTCCACCGCGGTGAAGGAAGCCGTGGCCACCGGCTACCCGCGCGACAAGATGTACGGCGTGTGGTGGGCCGCGGCCGAGCCGGACGTCAAGGACATCGGCGACGGCGCCAAGGGCTACAACGGCCTCGCGCTGCAGCACGGCGCCGGACGCGCCAAGGTGCACGCCGACATTCTGAAGCTGGTGCACGACGCCGGCCAGGGCACCGGCCCGAAGGAAGAAGTGGGCACCGTGCTGTACACGCGCGGCGTCATCTCCGCGATGCTCGCGGTCGAAGGCGCGCGCCGCGCGCAGGAGCGCTTCGGCAAGGGCAAGGTCATGACCGGCGAGCAGGAGCGCTGGGGCCTGGAGAACCTGGCGCTCGACCAGAAGCGGCTCGACGCGCTGGGCTTCGCCAATGTGATGCGCCCGGTCAGCACCTCGTGCATCGACCACATGGGCTCGGCCTGGGCACGCATCCAGACCTGGAGCGGCTCGGCGTGGCAGTTCACGTCCGACTGGTATCAGGCCGACGAGCAGATCCTCAAGCCGATGGTCAAGCAGGCGGCGCAGAAGTACGCGGGCGAGAAAAAGATCCCGCCGCGCTCGCCTGACGATTGCCAAAGCTGAGCCTCGTTCCAACTTCCTCACCGCACCATGAGCACCGCAGCGAACGTCCTTCTCAACGTCAACGGCATCGAGGTCATCTACAACCACGTGATCCTCGTGCTCAAGGGCGTGTCGCTGCGCGTGCCCGAGGGCGGCATCGTGGCGCTGCTCGGCGGCAACGGCGCTGGCAAGACCACCACCTTGCGCGCGGTGAGCAACCTGCTCGCCGGCGAGCGCGGCGAGGTGACCAAGGGCGCCATCGAGCTGCGCGGCGAGCGCATCGAGCAGCTCTCGACCGCCGACATGGTCGAGCGCGGGGTGGTGCAGGTGATGGAGGGGCGCCACTGCTTCGCGCACCTGACGATCGAGGAAAACCTGATGACCGGCGCCTACACGCGGCGCGACGGCAAGGGCGCGGTGGCCGCGACGCTGGACAAGGTCTACAACTACTTCCCGCGGCTGAAGACGCGGCGCGGCTCGCAGGCCGCCTACACCTCGGGCGGCGAGCAGCAGATGTGCGCCATCGGCCGCGCGCTGATGGCCAACCCGAAGATGGTGCTGCTCGACGAGCCGTCGATGGGGCTGGCGCCGCAGATCGTCGAGGAGGTGTTCGAGATCGTGCGCGACCTGAACAGCAAGGAGCGCGTGACCTTCCTGCTCGCCGAGCAGAACACCAACATGGCGCTGCGCTATGCCGACTACGGCTACATCCTGGAGAACGGCCGCGTGGTGATGGACGGCGCGGCGCAGAGCCTGCGCGACAACGAGGACGTGAAGGAGTTCTACCTCGGCATGGGTGGCGGCGACCGCAAGAGCTTCCGCGACGTGAAGAGCTACAAGCGCCGCAAGCGCTGGCTGGCCTGAGGCAGACGCGATGAGCGACGACTTCTTTGCCCCGCCGCCGTTCAAGCCGGCCGACGCGCTGGTGCAGCTCAAGCGCCAGCTGCGCGACCTGAAGCTGTCGGAGCGCGGCTCGGCGTTCGAGCTCAAGGGCCGCGGCATCGTCGACCTTGCCGCCGACGACACCGTGATCACCGCGCGCCTCGTCAAGCGCCCTGTGCTGACGCCGGAGTGGAACACCCACACGCTGAAGAACGCGGCCGACGTGCGCCGCTTCGTGGACACCGTGAAGCAGCAACTCGCGCGATGGAGCAGCGACGAATGAAGGCCACCGAGTTCTACGACGTGCTGGAGACGCGCCAAGGCGCACGCTGCCGCCTTTGCCGAGCTGCTCGCCGATGTCGACCCGAACCGGATCAACAGCCGCGCCGCGCTGGCCACGCTGCCCGTCGTGCGCAAGCACGAGCTGCTCGAGCGGCAGAAGGCGCAGCGCGCGGCCGACCCGTTCGGCGGCTTCTCGGCCATCGGCTGGGGCCGGCGCTCGGGCGCCTTGCGCGTGTTCCAGTCGCCTGGCCCGATCTACGAGCCCGAAGGACGAGCCTCGGACTACTGGCGCGTCGCGCGCGCCGTCTACGCGGCGGGCTTTCGCGCCGGCGAGCTGATCCACAACAGCTTCAGCTACCACCTGACGCCGGCCGGCTCGATCATGGAGACCGCGGCGCATGCGGTGGGCTGCACCGTCTTCCCCGGCGGCGTTGGCAACACCGAGCTGCAGCTGCAGGCCCGAGCTTCCTGCGCATCCTGGTCGAGAAGGCGGCCGACAGCGGCGCGTCGATCACATCGATGCGCAAGGCGCTGGTCGGCGGCGAGGCCTTCCCGCCGTCGCTGCGCGACTGGTTGCACGAGCGCGGCGTCGACGGCTACCAGAGCTATGCCACCGCCGACGTCGGCCTCATCGCCTACGAGACCGAGGCGCGCGAGGGCCTGGTGCTCGACGAGGGCGTGATCGTCGAGATCGTGCGCCCCGGCACCGGCGAGCCAGTGCCCGACGGCGAGGTCGGCGAGGTGGTGGTGACCACGCTGAACCCGGATTACCCGCTGATCCGCTTCGGCACAGGCGACCTGTCCGCGGTGCTGCCGGGCCCGTGCCCGACGGGCCGCACCAACACGCGCATCAAGGGCTGGCTCGGCCGCGCCGACCAGACAGCCAAGGTGCGCGGCATGTTCGTGCACCCGAGCCAGGTGGCCGAGGTGGCGCGGCGCCACCCGCAGGTGAAGCGCGCGCGGCTGGTCGTCGAGGGCGCCATGGCCGATGACCGCATGACCTTGCACGTGGAAGTCGACGGTCATCCCGAGGGGTTGGACACGAAGCTCGCCGAGAGCATCCGCGACGTGACCAAGCTGCGCAGCGACGTCGTGTTGTGCCCGCCGGGCGGGTTGCCCAACGACGGCAAGGTGATCGACGACCAGCGCAGCTACGACTAGCGCATCCATGAAAGCGCTCGCCGTCGCCGCGCTGGCCCTCGCAAGCGTCGCAGCCCTCGCGGCCGACTACCCCGGCGACAAGCCGGTGACCTTCATCGTTCCGTTCACCGCCGGCGGCCCGACCGACAAGGTGGCGCGTGACCTCGCCGAGGCGATGCGCAAGCCGCTGGGCGGCACGATCATCATCGAGAACGTCGGCGGCGCCGGCGGCACGCTGGGGGCCGGCAAGGCGGCCAAGGCGGCGCCGGACGGCCACACACTGCTGCTGCACCACATCGGCATGGCCACGGCGCCGGCGCTGTACCGCAACCTGGCCTACAAGCCGCTGGAAGACTTCGAGTTCATCGGCATGATCAACGAGGTGCCGATGACGTTGATCGGCAAGCCCTCGCTGCCGGCCAACAACTACGCCGAGCTCGCCAAGTGGATCGACGCCAACAAGGGCAAGATCAACCTCGCCAACGCCGGCCTGGGTGCAGCGTCTCATCTGTGCGGCCTGCTGTTCCAGAGCACCATCAAGGTCGACATGACGACGGTGCCATACAAGGGCACGGCGCCGGCGATGAACGACTTGCTCGGCGGCCAGGTCGACCTGATGTGCGACCAGACCACCAACACCACCAGCCAGATCGAGAGCGGCAAGGTCAAGGCCTTCGCGGTGACCACGTCCAAGCGCGTGAGCACGCCGGCGCTGGCCAAGTTGCCGACGCTCGACGAGATGGGCCTCAAGGGCTTCAACGTCAGCATCTGGCACGGCTTGTATGCGCCCAAGGGCACGCCCAAGGCAGTGATCGACAAGGTCAACGCGGCGCTGAAGGTGGCGCTGAAGGACGCCGATTTCGTCAAGCGCGAGGAAGCGCTCGGTGCGGTGATCATCAGCGACAACCGCGTCGACGGCGCCGAGCACAAGAAGTTCGTCGAGCACGAGATCGCGAAGTGGACGCCGGTGATCAAGGCGGCCGGGCAGTATGCCGACTGACCCGTCTCAGGCCGGTGCGATCTCCAATGGGATCGTCACCGGCCCATCGTTGACCAGGTGCACGCGCATGTGCGCGGCGAACTCACCGGCGGCCACTTGCGGGTGCTGGGCGCGCGCACACGCGAGTAGGTGCTCGTAGAGGCGCCGGCCGGTCTCCGGCGGCGCGGCGGTGCTGAAGCCCGGCCGGTTGCCGGTGGCCGTGTCGGCGGCCAAGGTGAACTGCGAGACGATCAGCAGGCCACCGCCCACGTCCTGCACGCTGCGATTCATGCGGCCCTGCTCGTCGGCGAAGATGCGCAGCTTCAGCAGCTTGGCGAGCAGCCGCTCGGCCTCGCTCTCGCCGTCGCCCTGCATCGCACACACCAGTACCAGCAGGCCTGCGCCGATCTCGCCGATCAGCCGGCCGTCGACCTCGACGCGCGCCTCGCTCACGCGCTGCACCAGCGCGCGCATCAGTGCGACTCCGTCAGCTGCTGCGCCGCGCTCAGCGGCTCCTCGCCCACCGGCAACAGCTCGATGGTCACGCGCAGGCCGGGCACGGCGGCGATCAGCGCGGCAGCCAGGCGCTCGCGCGAGCGCATCGCGCGCGCGACGCTCCACGATGCCGGCACGTGCAAATGCAACTCGCAGTGGCGCTGTTGCGCGCCGCGCCGTGTCTTCACATCGTCCGGCTTCAGCCCTTCGTGGCCAGGCTCGGCCACGAAGGCGGCGATCGCCGCGTCGATGGCGGCCTGATCGGCGTCGTCCAGCGCGTGATCCATCAACCCGTCGGCCGAGCGGCGCACCAGGTGCACGCCCTCGCGCGAGATGTTGGCGGCCACCGCGAGCGCGATCAGCGGGTCGAGCCAGGTCCAGCCCGTCAGCGCGACGGCGGCGATGCCGATCACCACGCCGGCCGAGGTGTAGACGTCGGTCATCAGGTGGCGCGCGTCGGCTTCCAGCGCGATCGAGCGGTGGCGCACGGCGGCGCGGTGCATCGCGGTGGCGAGCCAGCCGTTGATCACCGAGCTGATGATGGACAGCACGAGCCCGAGACCCAGCTGCTGCACCGCCTGCGGATGCAGCAGCCGTTGCACCGCGGCAATGGCGATGGCGATGGCCGCGCCGAGGATCAGCAGGCCCTCGAAACCGCTGGAGAAGTACTCCGCCTTCGCGTGGCCGAACGGGTGGTTGCTGTCGGCCGGCTTGGCGGCCAGCGTCACCATGGCCAGGCCGAACAGCGCCGCCGCCAGATTGACGAACGACTCCATGGCGTCGGACAGCAGCCCGACCGAGCCGGTGAGCCACCAGGCCAGCGTCTTCAGCGCGATGGTCGCCAGTGCCGCCAGCACCGACAGCTTCAGGAAGGTATGGACCTGCACGGAACGGCTCAGTGCTTGGCTTCGATGCGTGCGAGCTCGAGGCGCAGGAACTCCGAGCAGGGGATCGTGCGGCCATCGGACAGTTTCACCATGAAGAGCTCGCCGCTGGTCGACGAGCGCGTGGCGATCTGCTCGATGAAGTCGTTCACCGTCTTCACGTTGCGCCCGTAGTAGGCATTGTCGAGTTTCTTGCGCATGAACTCGGCGGCGTCCTCGGCGTTGTAGTCGGTGCCGTTGCGAATGAAGCGCAGCTCCTTGTGCGCGGCCACGGCATCGATCAGCCGGTTGATGCGCGCCTGCTCCGCCGGCGGCGGCTCGGCCCGGCCCGCCAGCGGCAGCGCCACGAGCAGGGCGAGCGCGCGCCGGCGTGCGATCACGACAGCACCACCCGCACGAACTTGCGCTTGCCGACCTGCACGACGAAGCGGCCGGCGGCGAGCTTCAGCGCCTTGTCGCTGATCGCCGTGCCGTCGATGCGCACGCCGCCCTGCTCGACCATGCGCAGGCCTTCGCTGGTCGACGGCACGAGGTTGGCCTGCTTGAGCAGCGCACCGATCGCCAGCGGGGCGCCCGTCAGCGCCACCTCGGGAATCTCGTCGGGGATGCCACCGCGCGCGCGATTGTGGAAATCGGCCTCGGCCGCATCCGCCGCCGCCGGGCTGTGAAAGCGCGCGGTGATCTCCTTGGCCAGCAGCACCTTGGCATCCTTCGGGTTGCGCCCCGCCGCGACCTCGGCCTTGAGCTTCTCGATCTCGCCTTCAGGGCGGAACGACAGCAGCGTGAAGTACTTCCACATCAGCGCGTCGCTGATCGACAAGAGCTTCGCGAACATCGTGTTCGCGTCGTCGGTGATGCCGATGTAGTTGCCCTTGCTCTTGGACATCTTCTCGACGCCATCGAGCCCTTCGAGCAGCGGCATCGTCAGGATGCACTGCGGCTCCTGGCCGTATTCGCCTTGCAGCGCGCGGCCCACCAGCAGGTTGAACTTCTGGTCGGTGCCGCCGAGCTCGAGGTCGCTTTTCAGCGCCACCGAGTCGTAGCCCTGCATCAGCGGGTAGAGGAACTCGTGCACGCTGATCGGCGTGCCGGCCTTGAAGCGCTTGGTGAAGTCGTCGCGTTCGAGCATGCGTGCCACCGTGTACTTGGCGGCCAGCTGGATCAGGCCGCGCGCACCCAGCGGGTCGCTCCACTCGGAGTTGTAGCGGATCTCGGTCTTCGCGGGGTCGAGCAGCAGGCTGGCTTGGCGGTAGTAGGTCTGCGCGTTGGTTTCGATTTGTTCCCGGGTCAGCGGTGGCCGCGTCGTGTTGCGACCAGAAGGGTCACCGATCATCGACGTGAAATCGCCGATCAGGAAGATCACCTGGTGCCCGAGGTCCTGCAGCTGACGCATCTTGTTCAGCACCACCGTGTGGCCGAGGTGGATGTCGGGCGCCGTCGGGTCCAGGCCGAGCTTGATGCGCAATGGCACGCCGGTTGCTTCCGACCGTGCAAGCTTCTTCAGCCAGTCCTCCTGAGGTAACAGTTCGTCGCAGCCACGCAGGCTGACCGCCATCGCTTCGCGGACCCGGTCGGTGATCGGGAAAGTCGGGGGGGCGCTCTCGGTGACGGATGACATTGCGGGCGAATTGAGGGGGTTTTCGCTAGACCGGCCAAATCGGTGGACAGCTACACTATCGCGCGGCCGTTGCAAGCCCCCCGGACGTGGGGGCGGTTCGAGGTTCATTGTAAGTGGACCCTCGCGGCGCCAATCAACCAAGGGCAGCGCGTAGCTCGCCGCCCGCAGCAGTCGGAGCCAACGCTCCGCCGTCACATGAAGTCGTTGGTTTCGAAACTGCGGGCCGAAGCGGCGCGCGCCGAAGACGTTGTCCACCGCCATCCGCGCAGCCTGGCGGGCGGCGTGGTCGCGGTGCTGATCGGTTTTGCCGCCGCGGCCGCCGCCGTCGCCCCGCTGGCACCCGACGCATCCGACCTGCCGCGCCGGCTGATCAGCGAGGCCGTGCAGCCGGAAGACGTCGCCGGCCAGCTCGAAGTGCTGGCCGCCCATGATCTGCAGTGGTACCGCAACGACCTCACGCGCAGCGGCGACAGCGCCGACGGCCTGCTGCGCCGCCTCGGCGTGCAGGATGCGGCCGCCGCCGCGTTCCTGCGTGGCGACGCCGTCGCCCGCAAGCTGCTCGAGGGCCGCGCCGGCAAGATCGTCAATGTGAAGTTCGGTGAGAACGGCGCGCTGGCCGAGCTGACCGCGCGCTTCGCCATCGAACGTGGCGAGCTGTCGGCCACGCACTTCAACCGCCTGACGGTGCGCCGTGCCGAGGGTGGCTTCCAGGCCAAGCTCGAAGTCGCGCCGCTGGTCGCGCAGGTGCGCCTGGGCAGCGGCACCATCCATTCGTCGCTGTTCGCCGCCACCGACGAGGCCCGCATGCCCGACGCGGTGGCCAACCAGCTGGCCGAGATCTTCTCGACCGACATCGATTTCCGCCGCGAACTCAAACGCGGCGACAGCTTCAGCGTGGTCTACGAAGCGCTCACCGCGGACGGCGAGCCGATCACCTGGGGCAGCACCGGCCGCGTGCTGGCGGCGGAGTTCGTCAACAACGGCCGCGCGCTGCAGGCGCTGTGGTTCCGTGACCCGGCCACCGGCAAGGGCGGCTACTTCGGGACGGACGGCAAGTCCAAGCGCCGCGCCTTCCTCGGCAGCCCGATGGAGTTCTCGCGC
>VBDL01000180.1 GCA_005884255.1 Betaproteobacteria bacterium
TCCGTTTCTCGCGCCCTGCGCGGCGTGGCCGGCAAGGTGTCGCGCGACACACGCGAGCGGATCGTGCGCATCGCGCGCGAGCTGGGCTACCAGCCCAATGCGCTGGCCGCATCCTTGCGCACCAAGCAGTCCAACCTGGTGGCGATCATCGTGCCGGACATTGCCAACCCCTTGTTCGGCCCGATCGTGCAGGGGCTCGAAGCGGAGTTGCGCAAGCATTCGCTGATGTGCCTCGTCGCGCAGACCCCCGAGCAGCCCGCCAGCCGCCGCGAGCTGGTGCTGGCGTTGGCGAACCGCCAGGTCAGCGGGCTGCTGGTGCTCGCCGCGGAGAGCGACGATCCGATGCTGAAGGCCGCGCTCGAACGCTCGTTGCCGACGGTGCTCGTGAATCGCGGCTTCGGCGAGAAGCGCTTTCCCAGCGTGGTCAACGACGACCACGAAAGCGTGCGCCTGGTGCTGCAGCACCTGAAGGACCTGGGGCACACGCGCGTCGCCCACATCGCCGGGCCGCCGGCCTCCTCGACCGGCCGCGCGCGCCGCGATGCCTTCGTGGCACTCGCGCCTGCGATGGGCTTTCGCAAGCCGATCGTCGTCGAGGCTTCGGCGTTCACGCGCGCCGCGGGATCGCAGGCGCTGCGGCAGCTGTGGAAGCGCAGCGCCAAGCCGACGGCGATCTTCGCCGCCAACGACCTGTTGGCGCTGGGCGCCATCGAGGCGCTGCGCGAGGCCGGCGTCAGCGTGCCGCGCGATGTATCGATCGTCGGCCACAACAACATGCCGCTGGCCGACCTCGTCGATCCGCCGCTGACGACCGTCGACATCGCGGCGGAGCAGATGAGCCGCCAAGCCGCCCAGCTGATGCTCGACACCCTGCAGGAACCGCAACGGGTTCCGACGATGCTCGTGCTGACGCCTACGCTGGTGGTTCGCCGGTCCACGGCCGCCCCGCCCTCGCGGTGACGATCAGGCGCCGACGAGCCCGCGCTGGAACTCACGCGGCGTGAAGCCGATGTGCTGCTCGAAGAAGCGCGTGAAATGGCCCGGCGCATCGAAGCCCAGCTCGCCGGCCACGTGGGTCACCGCGACACCGCGATCCGAGAGGCGCCGCGTCGCCAGTGCCATGCGTTGCGAGCGCAGGTACTGCTGAGGCGACACGCCCACACAGTTGCGGAACTGCTCGAAGAACCGCGATCGCGACAGCCCCACCTGCGCCGCGATGTCTCCCAGGCTCTCGCCATCGGCATATGCGCCCATCGCCTTCATCGCGCGAGCAATGCGCGCGTCCATCGGCGCCGGCAAAGGCGGCGGCGCGGCGGCCGGGTCCGCGCCGTGCTGCTGCACCATCGCACGTGCGAGCTCGCGCAATGCCTGCAGCCGCTGCGCATCGACGCCGGCGCCATCACTCGTCATGACTTGCTGAAGGCGGGCGACCTTGCCGCGAATGTCCGGCGACAAGGCGGCTCGCTGTTGGCAGAACACGCCGCACTTCGGTGAGCGATCCCAGCCCATCAGCCCGGCGAGCCAACCGGCATCGAGCAACAGCGCGAGTGCCAGCGTCGGCTCGCCATCGCTGTCGAGCTTGGCGTGGGTCTGCCACGGATTCACGACGATGGCGTGGTCACTGTCGAGCACCAGCCGCTGCTGGCCGACGGCAAAGCCGGTGTCCGCCCCGGCGAGCTTGAAGACACAGTGGTACTCGGCGTGGCCGTGGGCAGCCATCGAGCGCGCGCTGGCCTTGAGCGTCACGCGCCCGAAGTCGCCCTGCATCACGCGCGGGCTTGAAAGTGCTGCCGTCGAGCGCCTCATGAGCCGCATTGTCGTGCGGCTCACGGCGTAGCGCCGAGTTGCATGTCGCATGCATGCTGATCCGCGTTCTCGACGCCGGGCATCGACCCCAGCTCGCCCACGGCGCGGGTCTCGACGCGCGCCCCGCGCTCGAGCGTGAGATGCACGGGGCAGCGGCCTGCAATCTCGATGAGCCGGGCCTTCTGCTCATCGCTCAGCTCGCCTTCCAGCGCGATATCGCGGATGAAGGCATCGGACGGCGATGCGCCGGCCGAGCGAGCGTGCCCGACGCAGACGCGCGCGCGGCCGAGTCGCCAGCCCTTGCGGCGGGCGTACATGCGCAGCGTCATCGCGGTGCACGCGCCCAGGCCCGCACTGAGCAGGTCATAGGGTGTCGGACCCGAGCCGAGGCCGCCGACTTCGACCGGCTCGTCGGCCAGGAATCGGGCGCCTCCGGCGTGGATCTCGACCGGGAAGTCGCCCTCGCCCGTCTCCTCCACCACCACCCGCCCTTCATCGGCGGCGTGCCGCAGGGCCTGGACCGGCACCAGGTAGCGCGAAGCCCAGGCGGCGATGACCTCGGCGGCGTATTCGGCGTCGGCGGGCCGGGTCAGCAAGTGATCGGCGTCGTCCAGCGACACGAAGCTCTTCGGGTGCCGGGCCGCCTGGAAGATCGCCGCGGCGTTGTCGATGCTCACGGTCTTGTCGCCCGGCGCATGCAGCACGAGTAGCGCGCGCCGCGGGGGAGTGACATGAGCGGCATCGAACGGCGCGCCGATGGTCGCGATGGCCGTCACGTCGGGCAGCTCGGACGCGGCGGCCAGCGCCGCAGCCCCTCCCAGGCTGTGCCCGACCAGCAGGCCAGGCGCGGCATGCCTCTCGGCCAGGGCATGGGCCGCGGCGACGAGATCGCGCGCGGACCCCTCGCTTTGGCCGAAGCCGGTGCAATCGAAGCGCAGGACAGCGATGCCCTTGCTCGTCAGCGCGCGTGCGACGCGCACCGCGGCCGCGGAGTTCTCGATGCCGGTGAAGCAGTGCGCGAACAGCGCGTACGCTTGCACCGGCCCTTCCGGCAAGTCCAGGCAGCCTGAAAGCCGCTGGCCCTGCGCGCCCACGAAATCCATTCGCTCGCTTCTCATCGCTGCGCCCTCGGGTGGTCGATCAGCGAAGGGTCGTCGCGATGGCGACACCGCCCTTCAGCGCCAGTGTGACGGGCGTCTTCTCGGCCACCTCGCCGAGCCGCGCGCGCTGCTCGGGCGTGAGCTCGCCCTGCAGCACCAGGGTGCGATCGATGCGCGATTGGTCGCCGTCCTTGACGAAGCGCAGGTCGACGTCGAGGCCCTTCAGCCCCCAGCCCTTGCGCTGGGCATACATGCGCAGCGTGATCGCCGTGCACGCCGCCAGCGCGGACAGCAAGAGCTGGAACGGCGCAGGGGCCGCATCCTTGCCGCCGAGTGCGGGCGGCTCATCGGCAGCGAACCGATGACGACCCGCGCGGATGTCGACCTGGTAGTCGGCTTCGCCGATGTGTGCCACCGCGTGAGCCACGTTCAGTGCATCTTCCGTCATGGGGTGTGACCTTTCAAAGCATGTCGCCGTTCCGCGCAGTATGGCGTCCCATGCCCGTTCTCGCCGAAGCCCTACACTCTCGCGCCGATGGACCGCTTTCTGAGCATCGAAGCCTTCGTGCGCGTGGCGCAGACGCAGAGCTTCGCGGAGGCTGCGCGGCAGCTGCGGGTCTCGAAGTCGGTCGTCACGACGCGCGTGCAGCAGCTCGAGGAGATGCTCGGCGGCTCGCTGCTGCACCGTACGACGCGCGCGGTGCGGCTGTCGGAGATGGGCCAGGCCTTCTTCCGCGATTGCCAGGAGCTCGTCAACCGCACCAACGAGATCGTGGACCAGATGCGCGAGGCGCGCGGCTTGCCGGCGGGGCTGCTGCGGGTGCATGCGCTGACCGGCTTCGTGCTCGGCCATCTCGCGCGCCAGCTCGCGGAATTCCAGGAGCGCTATCCCGAGATCCAGCTCGATCTCTTCGTCAGCGATGCGGTGATCGATCCGGTGAAGCAAGGCTTCGACGTCGCGCTGCAGATCTTCCCGCCGGTGTCTGAAGAGCTGGTGTCGCGCCGGCTGTTTCCGGTGCGCCGGGTGTTCTGCGCGACGCCGGATTACCTCAAGCGCCACGGCACGCCCAAGCACCCCAACGATCTATACGGCCATCGGCTGGGTCTGTACTCCGGCTACCCGACGCGCGACCGCTGGGTGTTCCACCCGCGCGACCAGGCCGCGCTGCAGATCGAGCTGAAGCCCGCGCTGATGAGCAACTCGGTACACCTGCTGCGCGAGTACGCGTGCGAGCAGGCCGGCATCGTGTGCCTGCTGACGCTCGTGGCCGGCGAATCGATCGCGCGCGGCCACCTCAAGGTGGTGCTCGGCGACTACGCGCTGTCGTCCTTTTGGCTGTCGGCCGTGTATCCGCGCACGCTGCGCGGCGCCTACAAGCTGCGCCTCTTCATCGAAGGGCTGGCGGCCGCGTTCTCGGTGGGCGAGCCGCCGTGGGATCGCGCGCTCATCGACAAGCGGCTGATCAACCCCGATCTGCTGGAAGGCTGAGCGGCAGCCCACCCTAGGGTTTGCCCCGGGGATTGTCCGGAATCGTCGAACAATCCCTTCGCCACGCGGCCTCTACTGCTGAACGCGATCGCTTCCTAGACTTCCTGGCATCGAGACCTTTCTCTCAAAGCCAGGAGCAAGCATGAGCGCGGTAGCGTACGAGACAAAGTTCGGCTCGCTGAAGCACTACGACAAGGGCGGCGTGCAGCCGATTGCCGACGACGTCAAGAACTACGCCTTCTCGAACTGCTTCGAGATCGCGAGCAAGAGCCGGCCTTACGAGAAGGTCGTGTTCGGCCAGAACCAGATCTACGTGCTGGAAGCGCTGCGCGCCGAGGGCACGTCGCCCTGGTACACCTGCGCGCACGACGAGTTCGCGCTGGTGATGGACGGCAACGTCGAGATCCACCTCGTGAAGCTGGAGCCGTCGCAAACGGTGCCCGACGAGAACCACAACGGCGCCGTGCTCGTGGAGGGCAAGCCGCGCGGCGAGAAGATGGGTTGGACGAAGCTCAAGCGCGGCCATCAGGCGCTGCTGCCCAAGAACACCGCCTATCAGTTCAAGGTCAGTGGCGAGCCCGGCGTCGTGATCCTGCAGACCTGCAAGGGCTCTCTCAGCATCGAACGCTGGGCCGAGATCTGCCAAACCGCTTGAGACGACGAGGAACCACGATGAGCAACGTCAACCCGCACGGCTACCGCGACTTTCAGCTCGGTAGCTTCACCTTCCGCCGCGACGAATACTTCGCTCACATCGGCTGGACCACCCAGGCCGGCAAGCCGATGAGCCACACGATGGACGTCGGCCCCTACCTGCGCGCGCTGATGCGCGATGTCGCCTGGGGCTTCTTCTACGGCTGGGTCAACTTCGACAACGTGGTCGGCACCGTCAACCACTATGAGTCGGTGGACCTGTACGCGGGCGCCTACAACGGCACGCTGAAGGAAGCCGGCATCGATCGGCTGGAGAACTTCCCCACCGCGCAGATCCGAACCACCTTCG
>VBDL01000181.1:0-3142 GCA_005884255.1 Betaproteobacteria bacterium
TCAAGGTGTGGGAAGTGCCGCAGGGCTCGCGCACCTCGCGCGGCAAGCCCATCGTCAACATGTTCCCGCTGCAGCCGGAGGAGAAGATCACCGTCGTGCTGCCGCTCACGGGCGAGTTCCGCAGCTTCCCGGCCGATCACTACGTGTTCATGGCCACGGCGCTCGGCACGGTGAAGAAGACCGCGCTCGATGAGTTCAGCAACCCGCGCAAGGCCGGCATCATCGCGGTGGACCTCGACGCGGGCGACTTCCTCATCGGCGCCGCGCTCACCGACGGCAAGCACGACGTGATGCTGTTCAGCGACGGCGGCAAGGCCGTGCGCTTCGACGAAGACGACGTGCGCGCGATGGGCCGCCAGGCGCGCGGCGTGCGCGGCATGATGCTCGACCCGGGGCAGAGCGTGATCGCGATGCTGGTCGCCGAGCAGGACGAGACGCAGAGCGTGGTGGAGGGAACCGCCATGGCCGCGGCACCAAGGGCATGATCGCGATTCAGCAAAGCGAGCGCAACGGCAAAGTGGTTGCCGCCACGCTCGTGCATCCGGACGACGAGATCATGCTGATCACCGACAAGGGCGTGCTGGTGCGCACCCGCGTCGCCGAAATCCGCGAGCTCGGCCGCGCGACGCAAGGCGTCACGCTGATCGCGCTGGATGCCGGCGCCAAGCTGATCGGCCTGCAGCGCATCGTCGAGAACGATGCCAACGGCGATCCCACCGAAGAGTCCCCCGAGGAGAACGCGTGATGCGTCGTACCCTGATTGCCGCGACGCTGCTCGCGGCCACCGTCTCTGCGTTCGCGCAAGCCGCGAGCGCTCCGTCGTCCCCCGCGAAGAAGGAACTCGTGCGCAAGGTGCTGCAGCTGCAGCAGCAAGCCATCGAGGGCACCGCGCAGGCGCTGGTCGAGCAGCCGGCAGCGCGCCTCCTGCAGCAGGCGGGCATGGCGCTTCAGACCCGCGTGCCGGCGGAGAAGCGCGAGGAAGTCGCCAAGGCCATCCAGGCCGACGCGAAGAAATTCGCCGACGAAGTGATGCCGCTGATGCGCGAGCGCGCGGTCGGCCTGGGGCCCACGACCATCGGCCCGCTGCTCGAGGAGCGCTTCACCGAAGACGAGCTCAAGCAGCTCGCCGGCTGGCTCGAGTCGCCGGTGGTGCGCCGCTATCAGCAGCTTGCGCCGGAGATGGAGAAGGCGCTGAGCGAGAAGCTGATCGGCGACACGCGCGCCACCATCGAGCCGAAGCTGCAGGCCCTGCAGCAAAGCATCGGCCAGCGCCTCGGTGCGCCGGGTGCGCCAGCTGATGCAGCCTCGGGCAAGAAGACGATCCCGCCGGCACCGAAGGCCAGCGCCGCGAAGAAATGACCGCCCCCACCGCTCGCCCCTACAACTTTTCGGCCGGGCCGGCGGTGCTGCCCGAAGAGGTGCTTCGCGAGGCGGCGGCCGAGATGCTCGACTGGCACGGCTCGGGCATGAGCGTGATGGAGATGAGCCATCGCGGGCGCGAGTTCATCTCGATCTACGAGCAGGCCGAGCGCGACGTGCGCGAGCTGCTCGCGGTGCCGGAGCACTACCGCATCCTCTTCATGCAGGGCGGCGGCCTCGGCGAGAACGCCATCGTGCCGCTGAACCTGTCGCACCGCCTCCCCGAAGCGAAGGTCGACTTCGTCATCACCGGCTCCTGGTCACAGAAGTCGCACAAGGAAGCGCGCCGCTACTGCGACGCGCAGATCGCCGCCAGCAACGAAGGCGTCGGCGCGGCCAATCACACGGCAATGCCGGCGCCGTCGGGCTGGCAGCTGCGCGACGGCCTCTCTTACGTGCACATCTGCAGCAACGAGACCATTCATGGCGTGGAGTTCGCGCAGTGGCCGGATCTGCAAAGCCTGGGCTGCGACGCGCCGCTGGTGGTCGACTGCTCGTCGCACATCCTGTCGCGGCCCATCGACTGGTCGCGCGTGGGCCTCGCCTTCGCCGGCGCGCAGAAGAACATCGGCCCGGCCGGCGTGACGCTGGTGTTCGTGCGCGATGACCTGATCGGCCATGCGCTGAGCGTGTGCCCGAGCGCGTTCGACTACCAGATCGTCGCCGCCAACCAGTCGATGTTCAACACGCCGCCGACTTATGCGATCTACATCGCCGGACTGGTGTTCCAGTGGCTCAAGCGCGGGGGCGGCGTGGCCGCGATGGAAGCGCGCAGCCTCGAGAAGTCCACGCTGCTCTACGACACCATCGACAACTCCGACGGCTACTACGTCAACCGCGTGGCGCCCGACTGCCGCTCGCGCATGAACGTGCCCTTCTTCCTGCACGACGAGAGCCTGAACGAGGCCTTCCTGGCCGGCGCCAGGCAGCACGGCCTGCTGCAACTCAAGGGCCACAAGAGCGTGGGCGGCATGCGCGCGTCGATCTACAACGCGATGCCGCTCGACGGCGTGCGTTCATTGGTGGGCTACATGCGAGAATTTGCTGCTCGCCATGGCTGATCCGACCCCCCCGACAAATCCCGAACTGCTGAAGCTGCGCGACCAGATCGATGCAGTGGATCGCCAACTGCTCGCCTTGCTGAACCAGCGGGCGGCACTCGCCCAGACGGTCGGCGACGTCAAGAAGAAGGAAGGCTCGGTGGTGTTCCGCCCCGAGCGCGAGGCGCAGGTGATCGACGGGCTCAAGGCGGTGAACGTCGGCCCCATGATGACCGACAGCGTGGCGCCGATCTGGCGCGAGATCATGTCGGCCTGCCGCGCGCTGGAAACGCCCACGCGCGTGGCCTACCTGGGCCCCGCCGGGACCTTCAGCGAAGAGGCGGCGCTCGGCTTCTTCGGCTCGTCGATCGTGCGCGTGCACTGCGCGAGCATCGACGAGGTGTTCCGCACCACCGCAGCCGGCGCGGCCGACTTCGGCGTGGTGCCGGTGGAGAACTCCACCGAAGGCGTGGTCGCGCGCTCGCTCGACCTCTTCCTCACCGAGCCCCTCTTCATCATCGGCGAGACCAGCCTCTTCGTGCGCCAGAACCTGCTGCGCCGCGAGAACGATCTGCAAAGCATCCAGGCCGTGTGCGCGCACCCGCAGGCGCTGGCGCAATGCCATGGCTGGCTGAGCAATCACCTGCCCAACGCAGAGCGCCGCCCAGTGGCGAGCAAAGCCG
>VBDL01000181.1:3313-8742 GCA_005884255.1 Betaproteobacteria bacterium
AACCGGCCGGGCGCGGTGCACGACATGCTGGTGCCGCTGAAGGCGCATGGCGTGTCGATGACGCGCTTCGAGTCGCGCCCGGCGCGCTCGGGCCAGTGGGAGTACTACTTCTACGTCGACCTGCAGGGCCATCCGGACGATCCGAACGTGGCCGCGGCCTTGGCCGAGCTACGCGGCGTGTGCTCGTTCTTCAAAGTGTTGGGCACCTATCCGCTCGACGTGCACTGACTGATCGCCTCATGTTCAACCAGCTCGGCGTGATCGGCTGCGGCCTGATGGGCGGCTCGTTCGCCCTCGCCCTCAAGCGCGGCGGGCTGGTCAAGCGCGTCGTCGGCTACAGCAAGTCGCCATCGACCACCGAGCGCGCGAAGAAGATGGGCGTCATCGACGTCGCGGCCGAATCGGCGCTGCTCGCGGTGTCCGGCTCCGACATCGTGCTGATCGCCGTGCCGGTGGCGGCCAGCGAGGCCACCTTCAAGGCCATCCGCCATCTCGTCGAACCGGGCGTGCTGTTCATGGACGTCGGCTCGACCAAGCGCGACGTGGTGGATGCCGCGCGCCGTGTGCTCAAGGAGCGCGTGCGCTCCTTCGTGCCCGCGCACCCGATCGCCGGCAAGGAACTGGCCGGCATCGCGCACGCCGACGCGGCGCTGTACAGCGGCCGCCAGGTGATCCTCACGCCGCTGCCGCAGACCGATGCCGAGCTGGTGCAGAAGGCCACCGACGTGTGGGCCGCCATCGGCTAGCAGGTGCTGCGCATGACGCCGGAGAACCACGACGCGGCCTTTGCGGCAGTGAGCCACCTGCCGCACCTGCTGGCCTTCGCCTACTTCAGCGCCGTGCACAAGCAGCCGGCCGGCAAGGACTTCCTCTCGCTGGCCGGGCCGGGCTTCCGCGACTTCACGCGCATCGCCGCCAGCGACCCCGCGGTGTGGCGCGACATCCTGCTGTCCAACCGCGAAGAGATCCTCAAGCAGTCGATGCGCTTTCGCCATACGCTCGACGCGCTGGAGCACGTGATGAAGTCCGGCAACACCGAGGCGCTGGAAGGCCTGATCCGCAATGCCTCGGAGACGCGCGCCGCGTGGCAGATGAACAGCGGCAAGAAGAGCTGATGCTGAGCATTCCCTTCATCGATGTGCCACCGCTGAACGGCGCGGCCGGCACCGTGCGCCTGCCCGGCTCGAAGAGCATCTCCAATCGCGTGCTGCTGCTCGCCGCGCTGTGCGAAGGCACGACGCTTGTGCAGGACCTGCTGGCCTCGGAGGACACGCAGGTGATGCTCGATGCGTTGCGCGCACTGGGCTGCGCGGTCGAGCCCGACGGCTCGTCGGTGCGCATCACCGGGCTGGGCGGCCGGCTCGCCACGCGCGAGGCGGACATCTTTCTCGGCAACTCCGGCACATCGACGCGCTCGCTCACCGCGGCGCTGGCCGTGCTCAGCGCGAGCCAAGGTGGGCGCTTCGAGATCCGCGGCGTGCCGCGCATGCACGAGCGGCCGATCGGCGATCTCGTCGATGCGCTGCGGCCGCTGGGCTGCCCGATCGAGCATCTCGGCCAGGATGGCTACCCGCCATTGCGCCTCGGCGACGGCCGCGTGCACGCGCTCGAGCTCGATGCGCCGATCCGTGTGCGCGGCAATGTGTCGAGCCAGTTCCTCACCGGGCTGCTGCAGGCGCTGTGCCTGGTGGCCGGCGATCGCGACGTCACCATCGAAGTGGTGGGCGAGCTGATCTCGCAGCCCTACATCGCGATCACGCTGAACCTGCTGCAGCGCTTCGGCATCACCGTGCGCAACGAGAGCTGGCAGCGCTTCGTCATTCCGCAGGGCAGCCACTTGCGCTCGCCGGGCGAGATCCACGTCGAGGGCGACGCGTCGTCGGCGTCCTACTTCGTCGCGCTCGGCGCGATCGCGGCGAGCGCCGGCGCGCCGCTGCGCATCGAAGGCGTGGGCCAGGATTCGATCCAGGGTGATGTGCGTTTCGTCGACGCAGCCGTAGGCATGGGTGCGCAAGTCAAATCCGGCCCCAACTGGATCGAGGTGTCGCGCGGGGCGTGGCCCTTGAAGGCCCTTACGCTCGACTGCAACCACATCCCCGACGCCGCGATGACGTTGGCCGTGATGGCCTTGTACGCGCAAGGCACGACGCGGCTGACCAACATCGCCAGCTGGCGCGTGAAGGAGACCGACCGCATCGCCGCAATGGCCGCCGAGCTGCGCAAGCTCGGCGCGGCCGTGCTGGAAGGCACCGATTTCATCGAGGTGACGCCACCGGCGGCATGGCGCCCTGCCGCGATCCGCACCTACGACGACCACCGCGTCGCGATGTGCTTCTCGCTGGCGGCCTTCGGTGGCGTGCCGGTACGCATCCTCGACCCGAAGTGCGTCGCCAAGACCTTCCCCGACTACTTCGAATCGCTGTTCGCGCTGGTGCGCGCCGACGCTGCCGAAGTGCCGGTAATCACCATCGACGGCCCCACCGCCTCGGGCAAAGGCACGCTGGCCAGCACGGTGGCACAGGCGCTGGGCTACCACTGGCTCGATTCCGGCATGCTGTACCGCGCGACCGCGCTGTCCGCGCTGGAAGCGGGTGTCGCGGCCGACAACGAGGTCGGGCTGGCAGGCCTGGCCGCCGCGCTCGACCTGCGCTTCGGCGACGAGCGCGTGTGGCTGGCCGGCCGCGACGTGAGCGCGGCGCTGCGCCGCGAGGAAGTCGGCGCGCTGGCTTCGAAGATCTCCGTGTGGCCGGCGGTGCGCCAGGCCTTGCACGACCTGCAGCTGTCGTTCCGCTGCGTGCCCGGCCTGGTGGCCGACGGGCGCGACATGGGCACCGTGCTGTTCCCCGGCGCGCCGCTCAAGGTGTTCCTCACCGCGAGCGCCGCGATGCGTGCCGAACGGCGGCATAAGCAGTTGATTTCAAAGGGAATTCCGGCTAGCATTGATGTTCTTCGCGCCGATTTGGAGGCGCGCGACGAGCGGGATCGAAACCGCACCGTGGCGCCCTTGAAGCCGGCCGAAGATGCGCAGTTGCTCGACAACTCGGCCCTCACCATCGAAGCTTCGGTGGACCAGGTGCTCGCGTGGTGGAGTGCGCGCAGGCCCTTCGACCGCGGCTAAGGCAGCGATCGAAGCGTCGAACCGGCCCGCCGCTCCTCCCCGGGGTGGCGAATCGTCAACCTAACCGCAACATCCGTTGCACACACTGCCGGCACCTTCCTCAGTCAACCACCTGGCGCCGGCCCCAGGAAACACCATGCCCCAAACCCAAACCGCCACCACCGGCGGCGGCGAATCGTTCGCCGCCCTCTTCGAAGAATCGCTCAAGCGCAGCGAGATGCGCGCCGGCGAAGTGATCACCGCCGAGGTGGTCCGCGTCGAGCACAGCTTCGTGGTGGTCAATGCCGGCCTCAAGAGCGAGGCCTATGTTCCGATCGACGAATTCAAGAACGACCAGGGCGAAGTCGAAGTCCAGATCGGCGATTTCGTCTCGGTGGCCATCGACGCCATCGAGAACGGCTACGGCGACACCATCCTGTCGCGCGACAAGGCCAAGCGCCTGGCCTCGTGGCTGGCGCTGGAAACGTCGCTCGAGTCCGGCGACTTCGTCACCGGCACCGTGTCCGGCAAGGTCAAGGGTGGCCTGACCGTGCTGGTCAACGGCATCCGCGCCTTCCTGCCCGGCTCGCTGCTCGACACGCGCCCGGTCAAGGACATGACGCCGTTCGAGGGCAAGACCCTCGAGTTCAAGGTCATCAAGCTCGACCGCAAGCGCAACAACGTGGTGCTGTCGCGCCGCGCGGTGGTCGAGGCCTCGATGGGTGAAGAGCGCGCCAAGCTGCTCGAGACCCTCACCGAAGGCGCCATCGTCAACGGCGTGGTCAAGAACATCACCGAGTACGGTGCGTTCGTCGACCTCGGCGGCATCGACGGCCTGCTGCACATCACCGACATGGCCTGGCGCCGCGTGCGCCACCCGAGCGAGGTGGTTCAGGTCGGCCAGGAGCTGACCGCCAAGGTGCTGAAGTTCGACGCCGAGAAGAACCGCGTGTCGCTCGGCCTGAAGCAGCTGGGCGACGACCCGTGGCACGGCGTGTCGCGCCGCTACCCGACCGGCACCCGCCTGTTCGGCAAGGTCACCAACATCGCCGACTACGGCGCGTTCGTCGAGATCGAGCCGGGCATCGAAGGCTTGGTGCACGTCTCCGAAATGGACTGGACCAACAAGAACGTCGCACCGGCCAAGGTCGTGTCGCTGGGCGACGAGGTCGAGGTCATGGTGCTGGAGATCGACGAGGACAAGCGCCGCATCAGCCTCGGCATGAAGCAGTGCAAGGCCAACCCGTGGGAAGAGTTCGCCGCCACCGTCAAGCGCGGCGACAAGGTCAAGGGCCCGGTCAAGTCGATCACCGACTTCGGCGTGTTCGTCGGCCTGTCCGCGGGCATCGACGGCCTGGTGCACCTGTCCGACTTGAGCTGGCACGAGGCGGGCGAAGCCGCCGTGCGCAACTACAAGAAGGGCCAGGAAGTCGAAGCCATCGTGCTGGCCGTCGACGTGGAGCGCGAGCGCATCAGCCTGGGCATCAAGCAGCTCGACGCCGATCCGTTCACCAGCTACACCTCGGTCAACGACCGTGGCATGACGGTGAGCGGCAAGGTCAAGACGGTCGACCCGCGCGGCGCCGAGATCCAGCTCAGCGACGACGTCACCGGCTACCTGCGTGCTTCGGAAATCAGCCGCGACCGCGTGGAAGACGCGCGCAACGTGCTGAAGGAAGGCGACGAAGTCACGGCGCTGATCGTCAACATCGACCGCAAGACGCGCTCGATCCAGTTGTCGATCAAGGCCAAGGACAGCGTCGACCAGCAAGAAGCGATGCAGCGCCTGTCGGCCAGCAACGAGCGCGAGACCGCCGGCACGACCAGCCTCGGTGCGCTGCTGCGCGCCAAGCTGGACACGCAGAAGGACGAGAAGTAATTCTTCGCCGTCCATGACGCGGTCTGATCTCGTGGCGAAGCTGGCCGAGCGATTCGGCCAGCTCACCCACCGCGACACCGAGTTCGCGGTGAAGACCATTCTCGATGCGATGTCGGACGCGCTCGCGCGCGGGCACCGCATCGAGATCCGTGGCTTCGGGAGCTTCTCGATCAACCGCCGGCCGCCGCGCGTCGGGCGCAACCCGCGCAGCGGCGAGCAGGTGGTGATCCCCGAGAAGCTGGTGCCGCACTTCAAGCCGGGCAAGGCCTTGCGCGAGTCGGTCGATGCGCACGTGCCGGTGGTGGAGGATCCTCCGCCGGAGCACGTACCGCAGCCGTGAATTCAAGGCCCGCTCCAAGCGGGCTTTTTCTTTGGTGGCCCACCTACAATCCCCCGCGTGCGCCTCTTCACCTGGCTCTTTGGCTCCGGCATCACATCGCTGCGCGATATGAG
>VBDL01000141.1 GCA_005884255.1 Betaproteobacteria bacterium
GCCATCAGCACTAGCGTGCCAAAGCCTTGAGCGCCTGCTTGATGCCGTCGGTCACGCCGATGTCCGCCGGCATCGTCTTCAGCGCGGCCGCTGCATCGCGCTCGCTGTAGCCCAGCGCCACCAGCGCCTGCACGATGTCGGCCTGCGCGTCGCTGGTCACCTGCGCCGCCGGGGCGCCGAGCTCGGGGCCCAACTTGCCCTTGAGCTCGAGCAGCAGCCGCTCGGCAGTCTTCTTGCCGATGCCGGGCACCTTCACCAGCCGCGCGGTCTGCTGTGTGCTCACCGCCTGTGCCAGCTCGCCGACCGACAGCCCGGAGAGGATGGACAGCGCCGTGCGCGGCCCGATGCCGCTGATCTTCACCAGCTGGCGGAAGGTGGCGCGCTCTTCGCCGGTGAGAAAGCCGAATAGCTGCTGCACGTCCTCGCGCACGACGAAGTGCGTGAGCAGCGTCACGCGCTCGCCGAGGCCTGGCAGGTTGTAGAAGCTGCTCATCGGCACGTCGACTTCATAGCCGACGCCGTTCACGTCGATGAGCACGAGCGGGGGCGATTTCTCCGCGAGGACGCCGATGAGCCGACCAATCAAGAGCGCCCCCAGGGCGCGGCGAGCCGCGCCCGCCCCCCGAGGGGGTTCGCTTGCTTGGGGCGGCCCGGCGCTGCGCTCATGGTCGGCGATTATGCTGACTCAGCGGCGGCGGAACAGCCCGAGCCGCTGCGCCTCCAGCGCGGCTTCGGCGCGTGAGCTCACGTTGAGCTTGCGGTAGATCTGCTTCACGTAGTCGGCGATCGTGTGGCGGCTCAGACCGAGCTGCACGCCGATCTCCGGCAAGGTGAAGCCCTTGGCCACGCGCAGCAGCACCTCGCTCTCGCGTTCGGTGAGCTGCACATCGGGCATGGCGGAAGCCGTGGGCTTGGCCTGCGCCGCGAAGTAGGCGATGACGCGCCGTGCGATCGACGGCGACAGCGGTGGCTCGCCCTGGCTGATGCGCTGCAGCTGCTCGGTCAGCAGCTCGCGCGCCTGCTCCTTCAGCAGGTAGCCGAAGGCGCCGGCCTGCAGCGCGGGGAACAGGTGCTCGTCGTCGTCGTGGATGGTGACCACCACCGACTGCGCCTCCGGCTGCGCATCGCGCAGCGCGGACACCACGTCGACGCCGGAGCCGTCGGGCAGGCCGAGGTCGACCAGCGCCAGCGTGAAGCGCTCGGCGCTGATCAGCTGCAGCGCGTCGTGCACGCGCGCGGCCTCGGAGATGCGCGCATCGGGAAACACCTGCAGCACCAGCGTCTTCAGCCAGGCGCGGATCTCCGGCAGGTCTTCAAGCAGCAGGATGTTCTTCATGACAGGGGCTCCTCTGGCCGGGAGGCCGGGATCGGGCCATCGTAGCAGCCTCGGCCGGCGGCGGCGCGCGGCGTCACAGCGGCAACGTGAGGCGGATCACGGTTCCATAGCCCGGGCCGGACTCCACCAGGCATTGGCCCTGCAACTGCTTGGCGCGGTGCTTCATGCTCGACATGCCGTGGCCGCGGTCGAGCTTGCCGTCCAGCTCCATCGGGATGCCGTTGCCGTTGTCCTGGATGATGATCTGGAAGTCGCCATCGGCGATGGCGCTGCGCACGCTGCAGTGCGAGGCGCCGCTGTGCTTGATGATGTTGCTCACCGCCTCGCGCATGATGCGCGTCGTCTGCACGTAGCTGCGCGCCGAGAAGGTGTGCTCGATCTCCTCCGCCGGCGCCGCCCATTCGGCCTCGATGCCGGCCTGCGACAGCCGCGACACCACCTCGGCGCGCCAGTCGCCCAGCGCGTCGAGCAGCCTCACCGGCTTGCCGGTGAGGCCGCGCACCGACAGCCGCATCTCCTCCAGCGCCTCGCGCGCCAGCGTGCTGATGCGCTCGCTCTCGCTGGTGTGCACGATGGTCAGCAGCTTGGCGCCGAGGTCGTCGTGCAGGTCGGCGGCAATGCGCTTGCGCTCGCGCGCGGTGACCTGCTCGACGCGCATTTCGGCGAGCTGCGAGTAGTTCTTCTCGATCTCGGCGGTGGCGTCGCGCATGTGCACCTCCAGCGCATGGCGGCTCGATTCGGCCGTCTGCAGCGCGTGGCCGTACTGGCGCAGCAGCCACAGCCCCATCGCGACGAAGAACAGCGGCGTGGCCAGGTGTGCGGCGTGAACGAACAGCGGGTCGATGCTCAATTGCTGCGTCGCCAGCTCCACGCCGACGCAGACGCCGATGCCCGGCAGCGTCAGCGCCGCGGCCCAGAACCGGCCGCGCCGCCGGCGCCAGCAGGCGACCAGGCAGAACACCAGCGCCGCCAGCGCCTCGCACGCGAGCACCAGGTACCACGAGCTCGCCAGCACGAACAAGCGGTTCGGCCCGGCGAGCAGCAGGCTGGCCGGCACGATCAGGCATTGCGCGAGCAGCGCGGCGTCGATCACGCGGTGCCGCCAGCCGGCAAAGCGCATCATGAAGCGCACGGCGGCCAGCGCCACCGGCGGCAGGAGGCTGGTGATCAGCAGTTCGGTGGTGTCGTTGCCGAAGGGCAGATCACGCAGCCACAGCCGGGCGCTGACCAGCGCCCAGCCGGTCGACAACGCGGCGAAGTACACCAAGTGGCTGTCGCGCCGGTGCATCCAGCCCAGCGCGAGCAGCAGGCCGCCGAGCAGCAGCAGCGTGCCGCTGGTCACCTGCGGCAGCGCCACGTCGAGCAGCAGTTGCTGGGCGTGGCGCTCGGCGAGCAGCGCATAGGGCCCGATCTGCAGTGCAGACAGGCTGCCGGCACGGTCGCGCGCCGACACGCGCTGCAGCGGATACCCCACGACCTTCAGGTCCAGTGTGTTGCCGTCGGCCTGCAGCAGCGGCCGCGGCAGCGTGACGAGCAGCGGACGGTGGCAGTTG
Source organism: Betaproteobacteria bacterium (assembly GCA_005884255.1). Taxonomy (GTDB): domain Bacteria; phylum Pseudomonadota; class Gammaproteobacteria; order Burkholderiales; family Burkholderiaceae_C; genus VBDL01. Next base: position 2,890 of record VBDL01000141.1, read on the forward strand.
CGTGTCACCGGCTCGGTGAAGCGGCCACCGCTCATCAGCAGTGCGCCGTTGAGGTAGACCTCCACGTTGGCGCATACGCGCTCGATGTACAGGCCGAGCAGCTCGTCGGCCGGCAAGGGGGCGTCGAGCTTCACGCGGTACCACAGCACGCCGCCGTGCCGCGGGTGGCTTTGCGACCAGTCGTCGGGCAGCGCGACGCTGCGCGCGGGCTTGTCCAGCGGAAACCGCGCGGCATCGCCGGCGACGGCCAGGGCCCGATCGAGCCGCAGCACCGGTTCGGCCGCGGTCTGCGCGTGCAGCGCGCTCGCGCACAGCAGCGCCAGCATCAAGGCGGCGCACCGGCGCAGCACGCCCAGCGGGAAAGAGGTCGGCGACATCGCCGGCGATTGTGCAGGATGCCTCGTGCCGGCGGCTGCGGGTGACAACCCCGAGTTGCGTCGCAGGCTAACTTCGCGCAGCGAAGTTAAGGCGCATTGCGCCGGCCGGAGACACAATGCGCGTTCGTTCAATCCGCCACAATCGCCGTCCTCGTGATCCTGCGCCACGCCTTCGCTCCGCCCGACAACGCCCGCCTGAGCCACCTCGCGGGCCCGCTCGACGAGCATCTGCGCGAGATCGAGTCGGCACTCAACGTGCGCATCGCGCGGCGCAACGAGGCCTTCCGCGTGGAAGGCGAGCGTGCGCAGGCGCAGCGCGCGCTGGCGCTGCTGAAGTCCTTGTACGAGCGGGCGCGCCGGCCGATCTCGGGCGAGGCCTTGCGTCTGGCGATGGTGGAGGCGGCGGGTCCGGCGCCGGGCGAGACCTCGGACGATGGCGAGATCGTGCTGCACACGCGCCGCGCCGACCTCGCCGGGCGCACGCCCAACCAGGTGCAGTACCTGCGGCACATCCTCGGCCACGACCTGACCCTCGGCATCGGGCCCGCCGGCACCGGCAAGACCTTTCTCGCCGTGGCCTGCGCCGTCGACGCGCTGGAACGCAGCCAGGTGCAGCGCATCGTGCTGACGCGCCCGGCGGTGGAGGCCGGCGAGCGCCTGGGCTTCCTGCCCGGCGATCTGGCGCAGAAGGTCGACCCCTACCTGCGGCCGCTGTACGACGCGCTGTACGACCTGCTCGGCTTCGACCGCGTGACCAAGGCCTTCGAAAAGGGCCAGCTGGAGATCGCGCCGCTGGCTTTCATGCGCGGCCGCACCTTGAACCACGCGTTCGTGATCCTCGACGAGGCGCAGAACACGACGCCCGAGCAGATGAAGATGTTCCTCACGCGCATTGGCTTCGGCACCAAGGCCGTGGTCAACGGAGACGTCAGCCAGATCGACCTGCCCAAGGGCCAGGCGAGCGGGCTGGTCGAGGCCGAGCGCGTGCTGAAGAAGGTGCCGGGCATCGCGCTGACGCGCTTCACGTCCGCCGACGTGGTGCGCCATCCGCTGGTGGCGCGCATCGTCGACGCCTACGACCGCGCGAGGAAGATGGATGGCCGTTGAGCTCAGCCTGTCGCTGCAGTTCGCCGACGCCTCGCACCGCGCGCTGTTGCCGCGGCACAAGGTGGCGCGCTGGCTGCGCGCGGCATTGGCTGCGCCGGCGCAGATCACCGTGCGCATTGTCGATGCCGACGAGGGCCGCATGCTCAACCGCGACTACCGCGGCAAGGACTACGCGACCAATGTGCTGACCTTCGACTACGAGCACGCGCCGACGGTGATCGCCGACCTGATCCTGTGCGCGCCGGTGATCGCGAAGGAAGCCCGCGAGCAGCGCCGCGAACTGGCCGCCTACTACGCGCACATGCTGGTGCACGGGGCGCTGCACGCACAAGGCTGGGACCACGAGGCCGACGACGAGGCGGCCGAAATGGAGGCGCGCGAGACCGAGGTGATGCTCGGCCTGGGCTTCGCCGATCCTTATGCCCGGAGCAGTCGAGCGGCGTCCAAGGCGAAGTAGCTCAGCACGCCATCGGCGCCGGCGCGCTTGAAGGCGAGCAGCGACTCCATCATCACCGCGTCGTGGTCGAGCCA
>VBDL01000124.1 GCA_005884255.1 Betaproteobacteria bacterium
GACGGCGACGACACGCTGATCGGCGGCGGCGGCGACGACCGCATCGACGCCGGCGCCGGCATGGGCGACCGCATGTTCCTGCGCGGCAACTTCACCGACTACTCGACCAGCTACGACAGCGCCACCCACCAGTACACGCTGGTGGACCAGGCCCCCGGGCGCGATAGCACCGACGTCGTCAAGGGCGTGGAGTTCTTCAACTTCGCCGATGGCGTGAAGAACTTCGGCGAACTGGTGCCGCACGCAGGAGACGGTCTCACCGTCACCGGCACCGCGAACGACGACTTTCTCAGTGGCAGCTACGGCCTGGACAGCCTGTCCGGCCTGCAGGGCAACGACTTCCTCGACGGCCAGGACGGCGATGACACGCTCGACGGCGGCGACGGCGACGACACGCTGATCGGCGGCGGCGGCGACGACCGCATCGACGGCGGCGCTGACATGGGCGACCGCATGTTCCTGCGCGGCAATTTCTCCGATTGCTCGATCAGCTACGACAGCGCCACCCACGAATACACGCTGGTGGACCAGGCCCCCGGGCGCGATGGCACCGACGTGATCAAGAACGTCGAGAACTTCGCCTTCGCCGACGGCGTGAAGACCGCCGGCCAGCTGGTGAACACGGCGCCGGTGGCCGCCAACGACACCGCCTCCACGCTGCGCGGCCAGCCGCTGACCATCGACGTGCTGGCCAACGACAGCGACGCCGATGCAGGCGACTCGCTGACCATCGGCGGCGTCACACAGGGTTCGCACGGCAGCGTCGCGATCGACTGGATGAGTGGCAAGCTCGTCTACAGCTCCACCGCCAGCTGGTACGGCACCGACACCTTCACCTACACCGTGACCGACGCGAACGGCGCGAGCGCGACGGCCACGGTATCGGTCACGGTCGACAACTCCATCTACGGCGACGAGTTCGACAACGTCCTCTATGGCACCAGCGATGCCGACAAGATCTACGGGCTGGGCGGCAACGATTGGCTGAGCACCTCGGGCCCCTTCTACGGTCAGACGGGCGCCGACCTGCTGGACGGCGGCGCCGGCGATGATCGACTGACGGTCTATTCGGGCGGCCTCGCGCACACCCTGACCGGCGGCAGCGGCGCCGATCTGTTCGATCTCTACAAGTACGGCGACGCCTCGTGGATCGCGGCGCCCATCACCCTCACCGACTTCAGCGCGGCCGAGGGCGACCGGCTATCGCTCAACATCCTCGGCAACGGGCCCGCGCTGCTGCGCGGCGCCGCGCCCGGTTTCACCGGAGCCCTGGGCGAAGCGGTGCCCGGCGCGGAGCAAGGCCCTGGCGTCCTGCAGCTCTGGACGTTCGAGAGCAACGGGCACACCGTGCTCTTTGCCGATACGAACGAAGACTTCGTCGTCGATGAGCACGACTTCTGGCTGGAGTTCGACGGCAGCGTCAAGCTCACCGAAGACAGCTTCGTGGCCGGTTCGTTCCTTCCCTTCACCGGCACACCCGGTGCAGACGTCTTCAACGGCACCGCGGGCGCCGACGCGATGTGGGGCCTGCGCGGCGACGACACGCTCAACGGCCTCGGCGGCAGCGACGCGCTTTATGGCGGCGCCGGCAACGACGTGATTGATGTCGGTCAGGCCTCCGACACGGCGGCGGACAGCAACTACGCGGACGGTGGCGAGGGCGACGACGTGCTCATCGGCTCCGACGGCTCGGATCATCTGATCGGCGGCTCGGGGAACGACACGCTCCTGGGCGGAGCGGGCGACGACACGCTGCAGGCCGGCGACGACGATGCGTCGGCGATCAACGCGCTCTCCGGCGGTTCGGGCAACGATTTTCTGTTGGGTGCAGCGGGCAGCGACACGCTGCTCGGCGGCGACGGGAACGACTATCTCCTCGGCAACGGTGGCAACGATCATCTGGACGCCGGCAACGGCTCCGACACCATCGAGGCCGGAGACGGTGACGACACCATCGACGTCACCGGGGCCGCCGGCAGCCTCGTCACGGCGACGGGGGGAACCGGCGTCGACACCTATCGCCTCTTCGGCAACGGTGGGTCGGTGTGGATCAAGGACTTTGCCGTCGACGGCGGCGGCGACGTGATCGCGCTGGACAAGCTGCTGGACGCCAGCACGTGGAGCGGCACCACGAACCCCTTCGACCGGCAGTTCGGCGTGTTCCGCCTGCTGCAGGACGGCTCCGCGACGCAGCTGCAATGGGATCAGGACGGCGCAGGCACGGTGCACGGTTGGCAGACCGTGGCGACCTTCTCCGGCACCAATGCTTCCGCACTGACGCTGGGCAACTTCACCGGTTCGTCGGCCATCACCGCCCTCACGGTGACGGACGGATCGAACGGCGCACCCTTCGCCGCGACGTCGCTGCCCGACGCCGTCGCCAACGAGGACGCAGCCTTCGCGTACACAGTTCCCGCCAATACGTTCGTCGATCGCGACACCGGCGACGCGCTCAGCTACCGCGCTTCGCTCGCCGACGGCAGCGCCCTGCCCTCCTGGCTGGCCTTCGATGCGAGCACGCTGACCTTCAGCGGCACGCCGTTGAATGCCAACGTCGGCAGCCTCGATGTTCGCGTGACCGCGACGGACCGCGCGGGAGCGATCGCCAGCGACGTGTTCACCGTGACGGTGAACAACACGAACGATGCGCCGGTGGTCGCCACCGCGCTGCCCGGCCTGCAGACGAACGAGGACGCGGCCTTCAGCTACACGGTGCCCGCCGCGAGCTTCACCGATGTCGATGCAGGCGACTCGCTGCACCTCAGCGCCACGCTCGCCGACGGCAGCCCCTTGCCGACGTGGCTGAGCTTCGACGCGGCGACCCACACGTTCAGCGGCACGCCGGCCAATGCCGATGTCGGCTCGGTGCAGATCCGCGTCACCGCGACCGACAACGCCGGCGCCGGCGCCAGCTCCGTGCTCACGCTGAACGTGCTCAATGTGAACGACGCACCGGTGGCCGCGAGCGACAGCGCGGGCACGCTGCGCAGCACCGCGGTGACCATCGATGTGCTGGCCAACGACGCCGACGTCGACGCGGGCGACACCCTCGCAGTGAGCGCCGTGACACAGGGCTCGCACGGCAGCGTCGCGAGCGACGCGACCAGCGGCAAGCTCGTCTACACGCCGATCGCCAACTGGAACGGCAGCGACACCTTCACCTACAGCGTGAGCGATGGCCATGGTGGCACGGCGACGGCCGGTGTGACGGTGGCGGTGGCCGGATCCATCGTTGGCACCGATGCGGCGAACACACTGACCGGAACGACAGGCAGCGACAGCATCGAGGCCAAGGGCGGCGACGACACGGTCGATGCCGGCGCGGGCAATGACTACGTCTCGGGCGGAAGCGGGAACGATCGCCTGACCGGCGGCGACGGCAACGACACGCTCGCGGGCGGCGACGGCGCGGACACGATCTACGGCAGCGCCGGGGCCGACGTGATCGTCGGCGGCGCCGGCAACGATGCGCTGTACGGTGGCGTCAGCGCCAAGGCCGATCGAAGCGCCGACACCTTCGTGTTCAACAGCGCGCTCAATGCGTCGACCAACCACGACACGATCTATGGCTTCGAGGCCAATGCGACCGACAAGATCGCGCTCGATCCGGCGATCTTCGCGGCGCTGCTCGGTGGCACGAGCAGCGGGGTCGACAGCAGCGAGTTCCGCGCCAGCAGCGGCGGCAACGCGGCCGATGCGAACGACTTCCTGCTCTACGACACGTCGACCGGCAACCTCTACTACGACGCGGACGGCAGCGGTGCCGGCGCGAAGGTGTGGTTCGCCACGCTGTCGGGCCTGAACGGCACCTTGGACTACACCGACTTCACGACCACGCCGCCGCCCGGCGCCTGAAGAGACCGGAGCCGCAGGCGACGCTCACTTGGAGCGCAGCCGCCGGGCCGCCCCAAGGCGAAGCGAGAGCCCCCTCGGGGGGCGCGTAGCCAAAGGCGACGCCGGGGCGGTCATTCAGCGGCCGATCATGCCCTGGTGCTCGCCCGCCTCGGTGGTGCGCTTGCCGGGCTTGCGCACCGCCTGTGCCGTTTCGCGTGCCGCGGCCGAGCCGCCGCAGGTGCCGAAGTCGGCATAGAGCCGCGCTCCCTGCAGCAGCGCCTCGTTGACGTCGCCCAGCGGGTGGTCGAGGTCGTCGGCGATCGAGCAGGTGCTGCTCGGGTTGAAGCCGTCGAAGTAGCGGCCTTCGTTGTTGGCGTTCGCAGTCTCGAAGTTCACCGCACTGAAGGTCGTGCCGCAGCTGCTCGCCGGCACGAAGCCCACCGGCTTGCCGCAGGTGGTGTCGCCGACGAGCACGACGTTGACGATGGGGCGCAGGCCGTTGACCACCAGCTCGCTGGCCGAGCAGGTGCGCTGGCCGGCGAGCACGAAGACGCGGGAGACTCCGAGCGCCGACGCATAGCTGGCGAAGCGGTTGACCGAATTGCTGTCCTGATGCTTGTCGTTGTACAGCAGCGTGGCGAACACCTGCCCGCTGTGGCTGGACCCCGCGGCGTAGGAGCCCAGCGCGCTGGCCACCGAGACGAGCCCACCACCGTTGTAGCGAAGGTCGAGCACGAGCTCGCTCGCGCCGGCCGCCTTGAACTGCGCAAAGGCGTTGTCCATCGGACCCAGCGCCTGGCTCAAGAAATCCTTCAACACCAGGTAGCCCATCTTGCGACCCGACGGCGAGCTGACGACGGTGCTCGTCGGCAGCGGCTTCAGTGCATAGACGCTTGCCGCCACGTCCACGCTTCGCGTCACGCCGGCGTGGCTGAACACGATGTGCAGCGTATCGCCGGCGTTCGCGGGCGTGAGCACGGAATAGTCGTTGGCGGTGATGAGCTCGGCCGACGTGCGGGCATTGATCGAGACGATGGTGTCGCCGCGCACGATGCCGGCGGCAGCGGCCGGCGACAGCGGCTCGATGTAGCGCACGCGCAGCGGCTGCTCCGGGTGGCCTTCGACCTCGAGGCCGGCGACGAAGAGGCCGTAGCCCAGCGTCTGCCCGTCGCCGTAGAAGCGGTCGTACTCGGCGGTGGACTGCGTGTAGCTCCAGCGGTCGGCCGGGAAGGCTGCGTTGCCGCCTTTGTAGAGCAGCGCGTCGAAG